>JADFAK010000045.1 GCA_015665315.1 Flavobacteriales bacterium
CTACAACTTAGGTGCGCTTTATTTCAACCAGGCCGTAGAGCTTGTGAATAAGGCAAATGAAATTCCTGCTAACCAAAACAGCAAATACAAAGCTGCCATGGAAGAGGCGAATGCAGTTTTTGCTCAAGCGCTTCCTTTTTTGGAAAAGGCATATGTGCTTAACGATACAGACGAAGGAACTATCCGCTCGTTGAAAGACATCTATATCCGTGTTGGAAATGATGAGAAGTACATGGAAATGAAGAACAAATTAGAAGGTAAATAAACCTTAGAGTGGGCCATCAGTTAATTCTGGTGGCTTTTTCTTGAACTGTCTATTTAACATAATATATATTATGCGGTAATAGTGAATAAGCCATTTATCACAGGTAGCTCTGAATTATTCCTGCAATCGCTGCAAAACCTCCCAACCACTCAACTTACTGAATTCATTCCTGATTGTCTGGATTACAAATGCTTTACATTCGGCTTTATCTGGAGCGAATTCAGGAGATAATAATTTCTCGGCGTCTAATATGCCTTTAAACGTCGACTTGTTTTCAGCCGACCAATGTGATGGCGTATTCATAGACTTGTAAAGAGCAAATCGAAATGCTTCGACAATTCGGTGGCGATGTCCCGGTTTGTCGTAATATTCATCCTTGAGCTTGTCTGCATAATACGATCTCCACAAAGCAGCTGCAGATGCCACATGAACTGTTGCCTGTGATGTTGCACCCCCAAACTTGTATAGGTTTCCATCTCCGGCTTTTTCTTTGAGATCTCCGTGTTCAGCATCTGGATCAATTCGCCTTGGGTCCAACTTATAGGCTGTGTAGATATACTTTCCAGGCGCTGATATATCTGTTTGCATGCCTTTTCCCGATTCAGGCCATGGTTCCAGTCTGACCTTTTCGCCGACTTTCTTGGGCATGATCGCCGAAACAGCAATCGTTTCACGGAATTCGGCGGGTTCTATTACGCCAAATGCTTTGTCTGCTTTAAAAGAATTTCCCGCCGCGCAAACGATAATAATTCCCGATCGATATGCATGTTTGATGCTCTTTCTCACCGATACAGGGAAAAACTCACCTCCCATACTCATTGTAATAATGTGCGCATGGCCGATGGCATGGTCAATAGCTCGGTTAATATTCCGTGCGTTTCCCACATTTTTCAGGAAGGCTCGACCGATCGTTCCACTTAAAGATACTGTACGTGACAGTAAAATCGGGACAAATTTGACAAAGGGATAGAGTCCGCCGCTTAAATTATTGGTAAACGTATTATTCAAATAAGGCAAGGCTTTTGGCCCCTCGGCCCACTCCCCTTTCGGAACGCCTTTCCTTCCTATCATCGTGAAAGCCGTAGCTGTTCCATGACAGGGCTTTTGAAACGCCTTGCTTGCCAGTTCATAGCTTCGTCTATCGTCTTTAGCCGAGTTCACGTTGACAATGGCTGAGACAGATAAATCATCAGAAATACTCTTGTTTTGAGAGAAATAACCTTCGTAAGCGTGAATATCTGGGTGTTTGGAGTATCCGGTGTCAAACTGATAAACAGTGATTCCTGATGCTAAATAGCCCAAACTAGGATCCAATCGCTTTGTGCCTTCTAGTCCAGCCTTGGCAAGCGCGATGGCTTCAGGAAACTTGACAGCGTCGTGGTTCCACATGAAATTGGTAGTTCCATTGGCCAATTTAGGAATATGGGTACTCCATTCTTCCCCAGATGCGCTTCCCGGACTTTTCGTGCTTAGCCGTTTGGTATTGTAAAAGTTGACATAATGAGAATCGGCTTTAAGGTTGTTCAGTCGGCGTGTAAGTCCCGATCGCTTGGCAGGATCGAAACCGGCGTCATTCACTCGGATCTTTATATTGTCGTCAACCTGGCGAAAAGAGTAGTCAAATCCTTCTAATTTGGACTTGATCATATCACGAATAATCTGATCGTCTTCTTGGATGGCACTAGTGATCACTATCTCTTTCATAGTGACTAATGTAGTTGATTGAGAGCAAATACGACATCTCGAACAAAAGAATAATTCGGAGGAACTAATGGGGCTTTCCGCCTTAAGGAAATCGCGCTCCAAGTCCCTCAAAAACGTTGATTAAACGCATATAAACGTTTATATGCGTTTAATCAACGACTTATGTCGACAGCTCTTTCTAATTTTGCGTTAGGGCTTGAGGGTACCGCCCCTTGGGACGATCATTGTCTCTTTTTACCTTGCGGCAAAGAGAAAGACATTCACGATAATCGGGTTACAAAGTCTGCTCCCCAGGTGTCCAGTTGCATGGCGTAAGTTCCCCTGTTTGTAATGCTGAAAGCACGCGGACTACCTCTTCGACATTTCGACCAATATTCAAATCGTTCACGCTTACCCAACGGATAACACCTGTTGGATCGACAATGAATGTTGCTCTGAGCGCAACTTCTTCATCAGCAGTCAGTATTCCCAATTCACGCGCCAACTTTTTATTTGTATCGGCTAGCATCGGGTAGTCAAGGCTCTTCAATTGCTGATTGGTCTGCCGCCAGGCCAAATGGGCATATTCACTATCCGTCGAGGCTCCGATCAACACTGTCTCTTGGTCTTCAAGTTGGGCGCGGATTTCGTTGAATTCGACTAGTTCGGTTGGGCAGACAAAGGTGAAATCTTTAGGCCACCAGAACATCACCATCCATTTGCCGGAGGCTGAATAGATTGTATTGTTGACTTGTTGAAACTCCTGGCCATGGTTCAGACTGACTACAGCCAACTTATCAAATTGTGGAAACTCATTTCCTACACTTAAAACTCTATTTTCCATTTGCTCGTTTTTTTTGGCAAATTTCAGTCTGCACCACCTATTAATCAAATTGATACTGTCTATCTTTGGATAAAGAAAACTGATGCAATGACAATCAAGCAATTGGAATATGTAGTGGCAATAGCCAATTTCAGAAGTTTTACCAAGGCTGCCGAGAATTGTATGGTGACACAGCCCACGCTCACAATGCAGGTTCAAAAGTTGGAGGATGAGATAGGGATAAAGTTGTTCAATCGCGGACAAAAGCCTCTTGTTCCAACAGCCGCTGGCGAGCATTTCATTGTTCGGGCCAGACAAATCACTAGAGATATTGACCAATTGCGCGATTTTGTGAGTACAGACAAGGAATCGGTTTCGGGAAGCTTTACGATTGGCGTAATTCCGACAATTGCCCCTTACCTACTCCCACTTGTATTGCCCAAATTCATTGTAGATTTTCCGGATACCCATCTCGTATTGGAGGAACTTCAAACAGCCGATATAATTCGACGTTTGGCAGCGGGAACATTGGATGTAGGAATCCTTGTCACTCCACTGGATGAGAAACAGATCCGAGAAATACCGTTGTATAACGAGCCTTTTCTGCTATTTGGAAATCCCGCAGACACGGTCATGCATCACGACCATATTTCAGCCAATGAGTTGGATTCCTCCAAAGCCTTGTTATTGAATGAAGGACATTGTTTTAGGGAGCAGACATTAAATATTTGCGGTAAATCCAATGAGAGCGAATTTCAGGGATTTGAGTATGCTAGTGGTTCTTTGGAGGGCTTGAAATCCTTGGTGAAACAGGGATTGGGATACACACTAGTCCCCGAATTATCAATAAGTAAAGAAGCTGATGCTGACTATTTGAAAAGATTCGAGAAGCCTGAACCAATCAGAGAAGTTAGTTTGGCCGTTCACACCGCTTTTTCAAAAGAGGCACTCATCGAGGCATTGAGAGATACAATACAGTCTGTCGTTCCAGAAGAGTTCAACAAAGCTCATCACTTCAAGCGCATTCGTTGGAGACTATGAGGCTAGCTTGAACTTCTTTATCTGCAACGTAATCGATGTTCCATTCGCCGAATCGACAGTCCATTCGGCGTCGAGTTTATTGGCAAAAGCCTGAATCATTTTCGTTCCAAAAGATGCGGAATCCTCATCATGGGCCGCGTTCTTGATTCCTATTCCGTCATCGGCCACTTCCAATTCTAGGGACTCCCCTATTTGTTGCAACCGGATCATTATGTGCCCCTTACGTTCATGAGGAAAGGCGTATTTCAAGGCGTTGGTAATAAGTTCGTTCAAAATCAAGCCCAAGGGTATACTAGTATCCACGTCAAGTCGCAACTCATCGATGTTCGTGTCTAGCTGAACTCGGTCTTCGTCTATGCGGTATGAGTTAAACAGACTCCGAGTCAGCTTACCTATGTACTCATGCGCTTCGATCCCCATCAAGTTGTCTTCTCTATAAAGGTCTTGATGAATAAGCGCCATCGACTTCACTCGGTTTCGACTAACATTCACGGCTTCCAATGCCCGTTTATCCTCGATTCCACGGCTTTGGATACTGAGCAGACTAGATATTATTTGAAGGTTGTTTTTCACTCTGTGGTGAATTTCTCTTAAGAGGAGTTCCTTTTCTTCAAGATTCTTGGAGATAATTTGATTCTTCTCGCGGATTTCTGAATTGGCTCTTTTCGATGCGTAGTACAGTCTGAGAATTAATAGGATGATCAACAAAGACAAAATTCCGCCGACAACGCTGAGCATGAGTTGATTGCTCTTGCGTTCTAGCTTGAGGGCTTGCGCTTGGTTTGCAGAATCAAGCTGAGCAATTTCACGTTCTTTATTGGCTCGGTCGTATTTGGCTTCTATGTCCTGCACGATGTAATTCTGCTCTGCCTTGTACAGTGAATCATCCATTACCCGAGCACGTTCCAATTCAACAATAGCCTTTTCGAGATTCCCACGCTTGCGCTCAAGTTCAAATGACAAGTTGAGCAATTGTCGGGTGAGATACGGTGAGTGTTGCAGACTGGGGTCTGATTTTAATCGGCTTATGCGCTCATCGGCCAGTTCATACTGACCTCGTTCAATATTCATCCTCGCATGAACGAGTTCATGGACTGAGACAATTACATCGGGCCCCATTTCTTCATAGATACTATCGGCAGCAAGCATTTCTGGCACAGCCTTTTCCAAAAGGCCCTGTTTGAGCCAAAGTCCGGCCAACAGGTTATGTGTAATCAATAGTTGCCTTTTCCTTTTGGATAGGGCCGCTAATTCTTGGGCTTCCGTGAAATAAGCTTGTGCCGTTCCGTAATCATTGAGAGACATGGCAATTTCACCCAAAAGAATCAAGCATTCACTTTGAGCGTTCTTTAGTTTATGTTCTTTAGCAAGAGCTAGTGCTTTATCCCCATATTCCTTTGCCTTTGGGATATTGTACATGGTGAGAAATAGCGCACCTATATCTTGGTATAAAGAGGCCAACTTAAATCCCTCTTTTTCTTTATCAAGCCATTCTAGTCCGCTCAAATACTTTTCCAAGGCTAGCTCATTCAAGCCCCTGTGAGCGTAACATTCACCTAAGCGGGCATAGTTAAATGGGATGCTTCGGTGGTTATTGCTGAGGCTATCAAGCGTAATTGCTTTCTGAAAATAGTAGAGTGACGAATCTAGATCTTTGAGCACGTAGTAATAATCTCCAAGCACTGTGTAAGCATCTGAGATATAGGTGGTGTCTGAAGTGGCTCCTGCCAGTATTTGCCAACTGATTTTAGCGCTTTCTTCAGGGCTTCCAAGAAAATTTTGGCATATAGCTTGGGCATTCAAACTGGCTCCAACCAATGCAAGATCGCCTATATTTTTTCCGATTCTTTCGACAGATTGGTATGTTTCGAGGGCGTCCTTGAGGTTGTACTGATGGGTTTGAGCCTTGGCGACAAGAAGAAGCGACTGCCCGTAATTCAAAGAATCATTGAGCTCTAGATATTCCTTGGCACCAGTTGTATAGTGCGAAAGTGCTTTATCGTAGTCACCATCGGCAAAAGCCGTGTTACCCTCTTCAATTTGGCGATTGTTTTGGCCAAATGTTAGCGAGCAAATAAGAAAAACGGAAAGAAAAGAGATAAATTTCTTCATGTACCTAGGCAAGATAGGACTTCCTATCACTCCGACAAAAGTACACCTTCAATCTACTAACTGGTTCACCCGAATGGGTGAAAAAGATCAAGCTAGTTTGCGGCGTAGTTCGAGCACCGTTATTTCGGGCATGACTCCTACTCTACCCGGATACCCAATAAACCCAAAGCCACGATTTACGTAAAGTCTTTGGTTTCCTTCCTCATAGAGGCCGGCCCATCGAGGGTAAACATACTGCACTGGACTCCATTTCAACCAAGGAATTTCCACACCGAACTGCATGCCGTGCGTATGTCCAGCCAAGGTTAAATCTACTTGTTTCGGATGGTCAATGATTTTCTCATCCCAATGGTGCGGGTCATGCGACATGAGGATGGTGAATTCACGATCTAAATTTGGAAACGTCTTGTCCAAATCGCCTTTCGAAGGAAATGGTGGATTGCCCCAATTCTCCGATCCAGCAAGTCGAATGGAGTCGGTTCCTTTGTTTAAGAGCAGACTTTCATTGTTGAGCAAGTTGAATCCCATGGTCTTGTGGTGATCCATGATTTTTTGTGTGTTGTCGATCTTGTGTTGGGGAGTTTCCCATTCTTCGTACTCGCCATAATCGTGGTTCCCCAAGGTGGAATATTTGCCGAATGGCGCATTAAGCTTACCAAACATATCTAAGTAAGGCACAATTTCAGACTCCATTCCATTCACCAAGTCACCGGTAAAAAGAATCAGATCGGAATTCTGCTTAGCGATAAGATCGACGCCTAATTGCACGGCCTCCATGTTGTCAAAACTTCCTGAATGGATGTCTGAAATTTGGGTAATGGTAAATCCGTCAAAGGCTTCTGGGAGATCGTCGTAGTACAAAACTTGTCGGTGCACTTTGTAGTTGTACTTTCCCTTAACCATGCCCCAAAGCATTGATGTAAAGGGTAAAGCCGCCAAAACAAGCCCCGTTTGCCCTATAAATCTTCGTCGCGATTCATTCACTGGGGTGCGTCCTTGTTTGCGGACGGCCCGGACAGTCCTATTGCCAAGTCCGATTGCGTCCTGAATAAGTAAAAAGGCAATGTAAAATAACTTGCTTACTAGGAAGGTCATGAACAGACCGGTAACCAAATTTTCGGAAAAGTCTCTATCGTACATTCCATCCCTTGGATCGACGTACATGTTGAAGAGGATGATTGAGCTATTCACCCATGAAATAATATTTAGGAACCATATTGTTCTGCGAACCAAGGGGTTGACCCTTTTCAAACTTCCTTTTAGGCTAATTGCAACGTAGATATCTACAAGAATAACTACGCTCGTCACTATTAATAATACTATTGTCTGCTCTGACATTCTTTCCCTATTTTCAAGACAGACGAAGGTAGTCCTATTTTGTGTCAGAATAGGTTGTTAAAACGTGCAAATTATTAGGTACAACAGTATTTAAATGGCTCTTTAGTACGGTCGCAATCTCGACGATTATTTTGGTAATTTAGGGGGCATAAATAAAGGGCATGAAGCGTAACTATATCAATACTAGAGGTTACCTGAATACAGCAGGAGCCGGACTCGTTTCCTCTTCTGCTGCAGAAGCTGGGATTCAGTTTATGCGAGATATGCATAGTTCGGGAAGCGGTGCATTTTTTAAGTGGCGCGAGGAGCAAATGCCATTGTTGTACGCAAGAACTGCTGAGTTGCTTGATGCGCAAAAATCTGAGATTGCTTTCCCGCCCAATTTCTCGTTTGCCCTTCAAGGAATAATTTCGGGCATCCCAGATCATGCAAGGGTTCTCTTGATTGAAGATGACTATCCTTCCTTGACGCTTCCATTTAAGCTTGGAGGCTATAATATATTCAGGACTAAAGAGGCCACGTCGAATGATTTTCAAGATGTGATTGAGGATGCGATTCTGTCACATGGTATTGATGTACTGGCTGTTAGCCACGTTCAGTACAAGTCAGGGTTCACCCTTGATCTCAGCAGACTAGGATCGTTTTGTCAGGAAAATGGAGTGAAGTCAATTGTAGATTGCACGCAAAGCTTGGGCGCGATACCTATTTCATTTGCCAATAGTAAAGTTGATGTATTGATAGCGAGCAATTACAAATGGATGAACGCGGGTTTCGGTTCGGGGATTGTAGCTGCTCGTGCCGACTTCTTTGATGAATACCCCAGTAAATTTGGAGGATTTGGCAGCTTTCATCCCTTCAATGGAAAGCTCGCGTACGCCGCTGGAATCCGTGCCTTGGAGCCTGGTCATCAGGCCTACGCTACTTTGTCGACTTTGAATACGGCCATTCAAGAGCGATTGGAAATGGGGGTACAAAAGATCTGGGAGCACAACAATCTGCTCAGTAGGCAATTGGTTGCTGGAATTCGTGAGATGGGAATTGCACACAGGAGTGTCGGCTCGGCAACCCTAGGGTCAGCAATTACTGTGATTGCTTGCGAAGAGGAAATTGGCCAAGGATTGGATAAACGAGGAATTGCAAACACTTGGAGAGAAGGACATTTGCGTATAGCGCCTCATTTTTACAATGACCAAGGTGATATTGAACTTTTTCTAACCGCTTTAAAAGAGACTATCGAAGAATCAACTGAGCCAATGTCCCAATTGTTTCTTGGTAAAAAGTAAGCATTTGAGGCACGGTAAGCTCTGTAGCGGGTAAAACTGCTCCATTCCAATCTGGATTTTTCCACTGACCCATCGTCAAAATGGGCATATTGCTTAGCTCTACACCGTCCCGTTTCCATGCGCTAGCATACAAGTAGAAATCATCAACCATTTTGTCAGGGACAGCCATGCCGAGGCCAATTGACGAAGTGATCAAGTTCCCCTCTACGCCTGTGATAATCAAGGATGCAATGTCAAAATGATGCGGCCAAATACGGATCTCCTGTGCTGCTGCTATAGGTTCTATCACGGTATTCATGGCGTCTTGGACATGCGTGAAAAGATCGGCCAGTAATTCAAGTTCGTTGCTATCCTCTTCGGGAAAAACCATATCCATTTCCATGGCAGGATAAGGCAATTCATAATGTAAGTCAAAGTCAAAATCTCCATCAAATCCAAGGATGTCGGCTTGTTCCTGGATCCAAAATAGGATGGCGTCATGTCGGCTCCCTCCCAAATACAACGAGGCTAATACATCAACCTGTGTGTCGACAAATTCCAATGAATAGGAAGCGAAATTCAGGGCAACTGAGATCTCCTTGGCTTCATCAAGCGGTCGGCCAACCATTGCCCGCGCAGTTGAATCCCAACGCATATTGGTATGGCTATCGTCAGGAAGCTGAGGCAGGAAACTCTTACCAGCCATGGCCACGTATTGGGCTGCTTGATGCATTATATCGTACATATTCGGTGCTTTTTTCTTGGTGGGTCTTAGTGTTTCTCCAGGATAATGTCTGCGAAGTATTCCTTCGAATCGGTAATCCAAGCTTCAATCTCCAAATCGGTACTTTCAATCAGCTGGTCTACCAAAGGACGATCATATTTCCTAGAAATCTCAGTGTGAATGACTTCGCCTTCGGCAAATGAGAACGTACAGCCGAGACATGAAATATTTACCGTTTGATCTTCAGTGCTTCGCAGGTAGCTCAAGGCAATACCTTTTGTTTCATCGTATACCGGTTGGTGTTCAAACTTACTCAGGTCAAAATCGGCTTCCAACTCCTCGTTTATTCTCCGAAGCAAATTCAAATTGAATTCACGGGTAAAACCTTGTGCATCGTTGTATGCAGGAAGGATAATGTCGGCACTCTTCTTCAAGTCCAGACCGAGCAGTACTTTATCGCCTTTCCTCAGGCACTTGGCCAATTGACTTAAAAACTCCTTCGCCCGGTCGTCGAGCATGTTACCCAGCGAGGAACCAAGAAATAGCACCAATTTGGGATTCTCTGATTCCGTTGTTTTAATCGCCGAGAAATACTCCAAGTTTCTTGTTTCGATTTCCAAGTCGGGCATGGCCTTTTTCATGCGTTGACTCAATAGGTCAAGCGCATTGCTCGAGATATCTACCGGGATGTACTTGAAATTAGACTTGGGTAAAGCTTTCAGCAAATGAATCGTTTTCGTACCATCACCTGCGCCTAATTCAATGAGGTCAAACTTGCGATCAAAATTCACCAACTTCACCAGTTCGTCGGTACGGTCTGTGAAAATCTCCATTTCCGAATCGGTGAGATAGTATTCGGGCGTGTCCATGATTTTCACGAACAGATCATCTCCTATCTCATCGTAAAAATACCGTGAGGGCAAGGTTTTATTGTCCTTGCTTAGTCCGTCGCGGACATCTTTTGCAAATTCTGTCAGTGTTTCAATCACTTCTTGACTAGTCTTATTCCAGTAACCTGCCAACGCAAGTCTGGATGGAAAAAATTTCTATATGTATGTCGGCTATGACCTTCTGCGCTTGCTGTAGAAGCCCCGCGGAGGACCATTTGGTTTATCATGAACTTTCCATTGTATTCTCCAACAGCTCCTGCTGGTCTTACATATCCAGGATACGGCAAGTAAGCGCTATTTGTCCATTCCCATCTGGTTCCCCAATCAAGTTGAGAAGAAGCGACCTCCCATTCAAATTCAGTAGGCAGCCTCATGCCCTTCCATTCGGCAAATGCAGCAGCTTCGTAATAGCTAATATGCGCAAGTTGATCATCGGGGCGTACGGCGATATAACCATTGAGCGTATAATGGAACCAGTTTTTTTCCTCTTTGAACCAATAGATTGGTGCTTTGTACCCATTTTCCTGAACCCAGCTCCAACCTTCATCGAGCCACAGGTCGCTGTTTTCATACCCTCCAGCTTCGATGAATTCAATGTAATCGGCATTGGTGACCAGTGATTTTGCGATCTCAAACTGATGTAAAAAGACCTTGTGCGCTCCGAATTCGTTGTCGTATGCAAATCCATCACCGCTAGCCCCAATAGCATATACTCCTTCGTCAATTGAAATAAATCCTGAACTGAAATTGGTTTGATGGACAAGGCTCGTAGTCTCGTCGTAAGCGGGCAAGAGCGGATTGGAACCGAGAATATATTTAATATCCGTGAGCATCAATTCCTGGTGTTGTTGCTCATGGTTTAACCCTATGGTGAGCAGGTCTACAAGTTCTTCCGAAAGTTCAACTGCCTCCAACAGCAATTTCATATGGCGGTCGACGTGATCCCTGTACTGATAAACTTCATGGGTCGTTGGTCGCGATAGGTTGCCTCGATCTGAGCGCAGAACACGACTTCCCATGGCATTGTAGTAGCTATTGAAAACAAAGGCGTACGATGGATAAAAAGCTTCGTAGTTGGGTAGGGATTTTTCGAGAATAAAAGCTTCAAAGAACCAAGACGTGTGTCCTAAATGCCATTTCGCCGGGCTCACAAAGATGGCCGGTTGTACAACGTAGTCTTCGGTTTTAAGCGGACGGCAAATATCGGTTGTCCGCTTCCGGACATTGGAGTACCACGTAACCAGAGCTTCATGTGGATAGCTTTGTTTTGGTTCAGGACTTAACTCGGAAATCTCCATTGTGCAAAGGTCGAAACAAAAAAGGGTATAATATCATGAAATTGTAACGAAGGATCAAACATCTATCCCGAATTAACATTCCTTAAGCGGATTGCAGATGGTCATAGCGCAAAAGGAGTGAGTAAGTATTGAATAGAAGTTTATAGCTTGGAACGAAGAAGCTATGTTTGCACAATGGAAATCCTATTCGAGGATACATATCTCATAGCTGTCAACAAACCACATGGTTTGCTCCTCCATCGATCCCCTATCGCGCGAGATGCGACTGAATTTGCCGTGCAGGTTGTACGTGATTTATGTGGACAGACGGTATTTCCAGCACATCGACTTGATCGCAAGACAAGTGGAGTGCTCCTCTTTGCCAAGCAACCGAGTATACTTCGCGACTTGGGAAAGCAATTTCAAGAAAAAACGATTGACAAGGAATACTTGGCTTTGGTGAGGGGTTTCACAGAAGATGAGTTTTCGCTGGATTATCCCCTTGCTCACGAATCAGGAAAAATGCAAGAGGCACTGACTCACTTTGTGACATTGAGTAAATTTGAAATCCCAGTAGCTCACGGCCGACATCAAACTTCTCGGTATAGTCTGCTTAAAGTAGTTCCCATGACTGGCCGGATGCATCAGATTCGTCGACACTTAGCACATCTTCGGCATCCTATTATTGGTGACCGACCGCATGGCTGCAATAAGCAGAACAGGCTATGGAAGGAGCAATGGAATATGACCACGATGATGTTGCATGCCCAAAGTCTGACATTTAACCATCCGCAGACTGGTGAAAGGCATGAGATAAGCGCTGAGAAATCGTCTGAATTTACGCGAGCTTTGAATATAGTACGACAAGAAGAAACTACAACGAGGAAACAGAATATGGCATGATGAATTTGACTGGAAGAATTGCATTGATCACAGGCGCCACTTCGGGCATTGGCCAGGCTACAGCTCGTCGATTGGCATCCTTAGGGATGAAGATAATAGCATGTGGAAGAAGGCCAGAACGCCTGGCAGCTTTAAAGGACGAACTTGGAGAAGAAAACCTGCTCACCTTGGAATTTGATGTTAGGAATCAGGATGAAGTGAACGGGGCATTGAACCATTTGCCGAAGGCTTGGAAAAACGTATATATGCTGGTGAACAACGCAGGAAATGCCCACGGACTGGGCTCTATGCAGGAGGGTGATACGAATGATTGGGATACCATGATCGATGTCAATGTGAAAGGGCTTCTTTATGTTTCGAAAGCTATATTGCCTGGAATGGTTGTTCGCAACGAGGGACAAATCGTAAACATAGGATCAATCGCGGGAAAAGAAGTGTATCCTAACGGTGGTGTCTATTGCGCGTCAAAACATGCTGTAGATGCTATAAATAAGGGGATGCGCTTGGACTTGAACCCCTACGATATTCGTGTTTCAGCTATTCATCCAGGGCTTGTTGAGACCGAGTTTTCGCTTGTTCGATTCAAAGGTGATCAAGAAAAGTCTAGCTCTGTGTATCAGGGCTACTCTCCGCTTCAAGCAGACGATATTGCCGATGCGCTTGAATTTATAGTCACGAGGCCATCTCATGTAAACATCGCCGATGTGCTCATTCTTCCGGCAGAACAAGCATCATCGACCATGGTGAGGAAATCACTGTGATTGTTTGCGCGTACGATCAGGACGGGTTGCCTTCTTTTTAGGTTGTAGAATCGGAATGTAGTGCGTCACAATCTTACCTTCTGCATCATTCATGATGTAAGGAATAACCTGAATGATTTCGTAATTCTTTAGATCGATAGCTTTTGACAAGTCTTTCATATCCGTATTCATAATCGAAGCGGCATTCGTCGAAATGCGATCACCCTTCAATCCGAAGTTGCCGGTAGGTGTTGTTAAACCATTGGAGAAGCCGTGATCTACTTCAAAAATCGCGTCGTTTTGACGGTGACATACATACCAAGGAATCTCGCCGTTGTTCCAAAATTCTGCGCCTCGGTAGTCATCTTCAGCCATATTCCAGTTGTTGTCAAACCACCACATGCCCGAATTCTCGGTTTTGAAACCTCCACCAGGGTAGTACGGCCAATGTGTTACGAAGAGTCGGCGGCAATCTTTGGCATGGACTTGCGGCACTCGACCAAACTGCGAATAGATATTGTCCAATTCGACCGATGCGATTCCACGGATATAGATCAGTGATTCACAATCGGCTTCATTTCCGTTGAACTCTATGTGAATATTTCGGATGATTGAACTTACTACTGTGGTACTCAATCGACTATCCATGTGAATGGCGTGTTTCATGGGAGCTCCTTCAATGACCGTGTTCTCAATTGTAATATTCGAGCTCGAATATGTCCTGATGCCGATTTTCCCCGGAGCATTGGCAAAAATTCGACAGTTCTGAATCGTGCTAATATTGCTTTGGCTGTTGCTCCCAGTCGCATTCGTAAAGAATTTACCCTCTCCAGTTAGCGCATCTCCTTCTCCACTTCGAAGTAAAATTCCTTCGCCTTTAAAACTGTTCACCCAACAATCGCGAATAGAAGTTTGCAAAGCAAAGATCCCATCAATACCTCGATACCCACCAACAAACTGACATTGCTCGATTACAGAAAGAAAAGTACTCACAAGTCTAAATTGCGTTCTTCCACCTTCAAATCGCACATCGCGAATGGTAACATGATCATTATCTTCGAGAGCATCTCCCACTGATCTTCCGCGATAGCTTGACAATCCATTGGCATCAGATTTTCCCGGGACCAACACATCGTAATCTTGTCCGCGTGCCTTCAAAGTCGCGTTGTTGCCATGGATCAAGGTAGTTCGGTCATTGTATTTTGGATAATAAACCGTTGACAGCAAATCGTAGACACCAGTATTCAGCACAATCGTTACGCGGCGTGAATCTTTCTCGATGGCATTGAACATTTCTTGAAAGGCTTTGGAGTCATCCTTTCCGTCGTTGACTTTTGCTCCATAATCTTCAGGTTTAAAGACTTGTGCATGGAGGGTAAATTGAATAGCGATAAACGCAAATGCTAGTAGCTCTTTCATGATTCCAGGTTTTTTCTAAATAGGCAGGCAAATATCCGTCCAAAAATTGAGGCAGTGAAGTTCGATGGCTATTTTTGTGTCAATGACCGACAATTCACCCCCTCTCCTTGCGCTTACTTGTGCCTCATCTCTTGAAGCGATTAAGCGAAGCTTTGATTTGGATGATCTTGAAGCATACGCTCCTAATTACCGGATGCGAGCAAACGAAAAGGTCCCTATCATTATTCCAGGAATTCAAGGTAACTCACTGGTGGAAGCTACTTGGGGTATTTCTGTAAAAGGAGAGCGTACGGTTTATAGCATTGGGGGCAAACAAGCCTTGTCTAAACGACCCTACTCGATTCTCGTTCGCAAAACGAGGTGTTTAGTTCCTGTCAATTGCATGGTTTTTGCCTCTAATAAGGAAAATCCTACCTTGATTCGGATTTTGGGAGAGCGGATTGTGGGCCTAGGCGGGATTTATTCGGTGAAGAAATCATTCTCTGGAATGAAGTATGAAATGAGCCTCTTTGAAACTGCAGCTCCGGACATACTTCGTTCGGTGACGAAAACGGTACCAGCCATTTTTTCACCGGAGAAAGGCAACAAATGGATAGCACCATCAACATTAGAGGAGATTTTTTATCGGAGTGACAGGACGACTGGTTATTGGTTTGACTATTTCTCGATTTCACCCGATTATCTTCAAAAGGAAAGCTGTGTCGCCCACGATTTACAACCAGTTGGACTCAGCAGTTATGAGATACGTGTTCGTGGTGAAAGGTTGCGTGAGATTGAAATTGGAAAAATACGGCAGAACAGGACGGGCAAATAGTCTATAATAATTTATGGATAATTGTTGCATTTCATCGATATTTGAGGACATGGTAATAGCTTAATCATTCCTGTCAGTTGTAATTGCTTTACACATTCATTTAAATATTTAAGCTATGATATACCAACCAACGTGTACGCTATCTGTTGCACAAGCTCCAAATTGGACTTTGAGAACAGTAGTAGGAGTCGCTCAGAATGAGGGACTGAAATTAATATCAAATACTGTTGCAAATGGAACTCGCACTGTCGTTTACGACGTGATTGGTGGTGCTGGCGGGACCATTGTGGAACTGCTATCTATTGTGCGACAAGCAGGAGAAAATGAGGTTACTGTTGAAGTTGTTAAAGACAAGAAAAAGAAAGGCGAGTCTACTATTATTTATGGCTAGCATTCTTTCCTATGCAAGTATTGCTCAGGATTTCTCGGTGCCTTTTGATCGAGGTGAAGAAAGTTCGGGTAGCATAGAAATGTACCACTTTAATCTCGGAAAACAATTGCGCAAAGGGATGGATCTAGATTCATCCCTTTGGCATTTGCATCAAGCGGAGTCTATCTTTAAGGAGAAACAAGCACTTAATAAATTGGGGGAGTGTTATAAGGAAATTGGTGTCGTTCACTGTATGATAGGTCAGTTTAGCGAGGGAAAAGAACATTTCAAGAAAGCCAAAGGCCTATTCGAAACTTTGAAGGACACCTTGATGATCAGTAAATGTCTGATGAATATGGGAGCTGCGGCATCTGATCAAGATAAGTATGATGAAGCATTCGGCTACTTCAATCAAGCGGTGCAAATCACTAAGAAAACTAAAGATTACACCCATTACAGCGGCTTACTTCAGAATATAGGGGTAATTCATCTTGAGCAAGAAATTCACTGGGATAGCGCACTTTATTACTTTAATGAATCAAAACGAATAGCCATTGAACAAGACGCGCATCACATTAGAGCAAGCACATTGATAAATATCGGTGTTTTGTTTTTTCGTCAAGATCAAAATGATTCAGCCTTGTTTTATTTCGGTGAAGCATTGAATGTTTCCAACAAACATGGTGTTTCGGATAAGAAGCTCTCGGCACTTACAAACTTGAAAGAGGTCTACTACTACATGGACAATATGGAAGGTGCGTTTCATTTTCAAGAAGCGTATTACCTTTTAAAGGACTCATTGTTGGGTGCCACAACCCAAGATCATATCTCTGAATTGGAGATTCAGTACCAGACGAGTGAAAACGAGGCAATGCTAGCGAAGTTGGAGTCAACGAATTCCATTAAAACGGTCATAATTGCTGCATTGATCATTATATTCTCCATTCTGTTAATCGGAGGATGGAGATTTTATGTGAACCGAAAGAAACGCATGTTTGAAATTGCCGAAGCGCTTTATCGCGGACGAAAAATAGAGCATAAGAATGTAGCCTCTCACTTGGTCAATGATGTTGGTGGCGCTATTGAAGCTGCTACTTATCTCATGACTGACGACGCTGGAAAGGCGCGCGCCTATCTCGAGTTGGCCAATTTAAAAATACATCGTCTGGCCAATTTGAATTACTCACAGGCCTTGCAAACAAGTGGGATCCGGGGTGCTTTGGAAGAGTTGATTCGCTCCATGCATGAAGAATCGGGTAAGCTTATTGATTCAAGGATCATCCTTGCTGAGGAGCCAGGTGAAGAAAAACAGGAAGATATTTTTGAGCTAACGGAGAAGATCTTACTTCATACCATCAAAATCAACAATCCTGAAAAGATTGACCTTGAAGTCAGGTTTAAGGATGGCGAAGCCAGAATCATCGTCAAACGGCTTACGGAGAAACCAGCACAGAGTTCAACTGTATTTAGAAATATAGAGGCCACCGTAGACCATCTCTTGGGATCGATCAATACAACTATTGAGAAAAATAATTTAACTACCACCACCATCGTGATTTAGTCAGTTCAGGTTTAGGCATTTTTAACACGGGTATACCATCAATACGGCTAACTTGGAAATAATCTTTTCCAAATTTCCGTTCATTTGAAAACCAACGCCATGAGCCTGCAAAATTTCTTCTTAACCTGTTCCGGAGTAGACCGGAACTTACTTCGCCGCTGTCCTACTGAAACCAATAAATACGTCGGCATAGGCGGAACAGTATTCTTTACTGCCATCCTTGCCACTCTAGCTGGAGGATACGCCATCTACACTGTATTTGATTCCATTTTCTTTGCCACAGTCTTCGGACTTGTTTGGGGATTCATGATCTTCAACTTGGATCGATTCATTGTGTCGAGCATGAAAAATCGCGGGAAATTCATGCAGGACTTTCTGGTCGCTGCTCCTCGAATTGCATTGGCAGTGGTCATTGCTCTTGTCATTTCCCGACCGATAGAATTAAGACTTTTCGACAAGGAAATTCAAGCTGAATTGGTGACCATGGAGCAAGAGATCATGCTGGAACAAGAGGCTCAACTCCGATTGCGTTATACAGATCAGATAGCCACCAATAAGCTGGCTATTAATCAGCTGCAAGGTTCAATTGATCAAAAGGCACTATTGCGTGACAATCTCATTGATCAAGCGATTAAGGAGGCCGATGGAACGGGTGGTTCGCTTAAAAGAAATATGGGACCGATATACAAGGCCAAGCGGGCTGAGGCTGATAGAGCTATTGCCGAATACCAGTCTGAATTGGATAGAGCCACGCCACTGATAATTCAAGCTCAGGACAAAATAGCAGACCTAAACGAACAGGCTGAAACCGAGTTGGCGGCCATTGAACGTGTACCATACAATGGCATGGCTGCACGCATGGAAGCCTTGGATCGTGTGAGTAACCGCAGCGAGGCTGTTGCTACGGCACATATTTTCATCATTTTGCTCTTCTTAATTATTGAATCGGCACCGGTTCTTGTAAAGCTGATAAGTAGAAGAAGTCCGTACGACTTGTTGCTACACAAGCATGAGCATGAATTTGAAATGTTTCATCACGAAAAGACAAGCTTGAACGAGAACAGCACGATGAACAAGGTCAAGTACGAGACAGAAGTAGGAACACATGTCACACATGCGAGAATTCGGGAAGAACGGGCTAAAATTGACCATGAAGTTGGACAAAAGATCGAGGGGCTCAAGCAGTCCATTGGTTGGGGTCGAAGCTAGGATAGTTCAATACAACGAGGGGTGTTTCCTCGACGAGAGAACATCATCATTTGCGTATGCTAAAAAGTATTGAAGAGATCAAGAAAGGCTCACCCCGGACTTGGTCTCTTTTGGATTTCGGGCATTTAAACTAGATTTACCCTATGTATAGATCAATTGCGATTTTTTGTGCGTGTGCTTTTTTGGCGGCATGTACTCCCCCACCTGTTGAGCAAGTAGTGGTTCAAGAGGATTGTCATTATTTGGATTCGAATACCGATCAAGCCGTTCAAACTGGTGGCGTTCAGATGATTGAGCTTGAGGAAGGGTATCGTGTGTGGACCAAGAAACATGGAAATAGTCCGATGAAGGTGTTGATATTGCATGGCGGACCGGCGGGTACACATGAATATCTGGAGAGTTTTCAGAGCTTTTTTCCTCAGGCAAATATTGAGTTTTATGAATACGATCAACTGGGGTCTTATTATTCGGATCAGCCTACCGATACGTCACTTTGGACGATAGAGAGATTTGTAGAAGAGGTTGAGCAAGTGCGAGTGGCCTTAGGACTTAACTCCGATAATTTCTTTTTGCTCGGCCAGTCATGGGGTGGAATCTTGGCCATGGAATACGCGCTAAAATACCAGGACAACCTGAAAGGACTGATAATTTGTAATATGACGGCAGATTTCCACAAGTATGCCGACTACAATGCGAAGCTTCGATCACAACTACGTCCTAGCCTAATTGACAGTCTGCTCGCCTATGAAAACGCTGGCGACTACTCCAATCCCGTATATGTGCAGCTCGTCGAAGATGAATTTTACACCAAGCATATTTGTAGGCTCGAAGTATGGCCTGAACCTGTCGTACGAAGCTTTGGTCATTTCAACATGGATGTGTACACGTATATGCAAGGACCGAGTGAATTTGTACCTGGTGGAATCCTCAAAGACTGGTCGGTATGGGACCGCTTAGGTGAATTGCGCGTTCCAACATTGACGGTAGGAGCCAAGTATGACAGCATGAATCCCGAAGAAATGAAAGAGATGGCTTCATTGGTGCAACATGGCGAGTACCACTATTGCCCCAATGGCAGTCACATGGCCTTGTGGGATGACCAACAAGTGTTTATGGATGGCGTAATCGACTTCATACATAAGCATGGCGATTCTGCAGAAAAGTAGACTTGCCCTGCCCTATTTCAATGGCTTGTGTTCAATGCGAATGAAGCTTACGCTCCGAAACCGAGGTGTGCACTCATTTCATCTGGCAAGCGAGGCAATTTCGATCGCTCAGTGAGGAACGAAGTTAACTCGGCCAATTCGGTGAATATATAGTGGCTGTCCATGGCATTCTTGAGGTAGTTCTTTCCAGTCGATCCACCAGTTCCAACACGTTTACCGATCATGCGGTGAACCATGTTCATATGGCGGTATCTCCAAGTGGCCATTTGTTCATCAATTTCAAGGAGATGGCCCAGGATGCGATAAGGAAGGTGCAATAAGGGGAAACCTCTGTAAAGCATGATGAAAAGGGCTGAGCGTCGGGCTGCCATTGACAATTTCCGATCAGGGTCTTCAACATCCTCGAAGAAGAGTAAATCGAAAGTCTCCATGTTATTCATTTCGGCATCGGACAGACTGGAAACATAAACTTCGCGGTACTGTGCCCAAAAAGGGTGAACACCTTCTTGATCCGATTCTCCCCACAGCTTATCCTGGTTGGCAAAAGGCATTCTTGTGAGCCAATTGTTGATCAAATCAATCAAAGTCTCCTCGCCATCTAGGTCTAGGATTTGTTGTCTGTCATGCGGCTTGAGCTGAGAAACGTAATACTCTTTCCCGAAGCGATCTTTGGACTTAAGACCTAATTTGGCCTCCAAGATTTTGAACTGCATACTTTGGAATCCCGAAGCAGGGCGAAGCAAGTCACGGAAGTCGAGGAAGTCCAGAGGCGTCATCGTTTCGATGATGTCGATTTGCTGAACCAATAATTTCAGGATTTCAACTACTCTGTACAGTCGGTGAGCGACCAGCTGAAGCTCGGGTGAATTGTCGTTGATCTTTGGCTTATTCATAATGGTCATCACTGATCCTGCTTCGTGCAAGATTTGTTTGAACCACAACTCATAGGCCTGGTGAATGATAATGAAGAGCATTTCATCGTGCGCTTCTTTGTTGATGAGGTCGCTCTCAGGTCGTTGGGCACCAAGAACTTTATCTAGTTGGAGATATTCTCCATAATATACATTTGACATATTAGACGTTTTAGGCCGCCAAATCTAAACTTATTGGCAACATTATATACTGAGAAAAATCAGAGCTTAGTCCCAAGTGACGGGTACGACGATCTCCACCCCGTCTCGAAGAACGACTACATCGGTCGTCTCTTCAGGGGCAAACATGCCCAGACCTTCCATGTAGGTGTACATATCGGTTACTTCATGATCTCCCATTCGGATAACGATATCCCCTTTTTGAAGTCCGGCCTTTTCAGCAGGTCTTTCGGCATTGACGCCATCAATGCGCATACCTACGTCGCTGTACATATAGTCGGGCATTACACCTAAAGTAACTTTGAAGTCGGGCGTTTCTTCCTTTTCGTCATTGGTACGCACGAATTCCAATCTTCCTTTATCATCGCATCGCGCAAGTACTTGTTCGATATAGTCAATAACCGATTCGAGTCCGTCGAAGTTGATTTTATCTACGTCGTCGGAAGGTTTGTGGTAATCTTCATGCTGACCGGTAAAGAAGTGAAGAACAGGAATATCTTCCATGTAGAAAGATGTGTGATCGCTAGGACCTACTCCACTTTCTGTAGTTGTGATCGAGATGCTATCGACCTCTATGCCTGGCAAGATTTCCATCCATGTGGGCGAAGTTCCTACTCCGTAGACTGCAAGTTTCTTTTCTTCGTTCAAACGGCCCACCATATCCATGTTGAGCATGAAATTGACGCTATCCAATGCAATGGTCGGATGCTCGCAGAAATAATTCGATCCCCAAAGTCCTTTTTCCTCGCCAGAAAAGGCCATGATTAAGTAGTTGTTGGATGTATACTTTCCTTTCAGACGTTTGGCGATAGCCAACAGAGCAGCTACGCCGCTAGCATTGTCATCGGCCCCGTTGTGGATGGCCTTCTCACCTGAATGCAAACTGTTTTCATCGCCGTATCCCAAGTGATCGTAGTGTGCTCCAATGATTACGGTGCGGTCTTTTCCATTGTCAAGGAAACCGATAATGTTGTTTCCCGCCATTTCTTGAACTAGCGACATGGCTAATCGACTAGAGTCACCAGCTCCATGTTTGGTGATGGATCCATGTGGGCGGTACGTAAATGATTGTCTCCAACTGGCGCTATCTCCCATTGGAGTCAGACCAATCTTTTCAAATTCACGAATAATAAAATCTCCTGCCAAGCGCTCTCCTGGAGAACCAGTTCCTCGTCCTTCAAGGCTGTCTGATGCCAGATATTCAATAGATGACTTCAAAAAGTCGCCTTCTTTGTCAACTGTTTGAGCTTCGTTGCAACCAATCCAGGCTAGGGAAGTTAGGATAATAGCTCCAGAGAGAATTTTCTTCATGGTTAAGAATTTTAAGATTTCAAATCTATGACAATTAGAATTTGAATGAATGATTACCTTCGCGCTGAATTTGAACAAATCATGAAGAATACATTTCTAGTTTTCGTCACCTTGGCATTATTTTCATGCGGTGACCACCAAGACTCAGCTGAAACTGAGCATACTGGGCACGATCATGCTTCAGGAGCGACTAAGCCAAGCGAGCTTCATTACAAGGAAGAAGTTCATTTGAAGAATGTACGACAGCTCACCTATGGCGGCGACAATGCTGAAGCCTATTGGAGTTATGATGATACGCGATTGGTTTTTCAAGCGACCAATCCAAAATGGGGCGTGTCATGCGATCAGATTTATGTTATGAACGTTCTAGGTGAGAAAGACAGCTTGCCATTGGACATGATAAGCACAGGAAACGGACGAACAACTTGCTCATACTTCATGCCGGGCGATACAACCATTGTTTATGCATCCACTCACCTACTGCATGATAGCTGTCCGCCAGTACCTGCACGCGAGCCCGGTGGTAATTACGTATGGCCGATTTACAAGGAATTTGACATTTTCGTAAGTGACTTGGAGGGCAATATCCTTTCGCAACTGACCGATGACCCTGGTTACGATGCTGAAGCAACGCTTTCACCCAATGGAGATAAGATTGTATTTACCTCGATGCGCACGGGCGACTTGGAGTTATGGCTTATGGATATCGACGGATCGAATCAAATTCAGTTAACCGACGAGCTGGGCTATGATGGCGGAGCATTTTTCTCGCCTGACGGATCGAAGATTGTGTGGCGTGCTTCTCGACCTAAAACTCCCGAAGATGTGGAGCTTTATCAGAGTTTGTTGGATATAGATCAGGTTCAGCCTATCGCCATGGAGTTGTTTGTGTGCAATGCCGATGGTAGCGATCAACGCCAAATAACAAACTTGGGAGGTGCCAATTGGGCCCCCTTCTTCCACCCTTCTGGGGAGAAAATTTTGTTTTCGACCAATCACAACAACGAAAAGGGATTTCCCTTCAACTTATTCCTGATCAATTTGGATGGAACAGGATTGGAGCAAGTCACATACGACGGCGTATTTGATTCATTCCCCATGTTCTCCTACGACGGAAAGCATTTGGTGTGGGGGTCAAATCGAAACAACGGAAGAACTCGAGACACCAATTTATTCTTGGCCGAGTGGGTAGATTAGGGCTTACACCTGATCTTCTGCATACCATTGAGCCAGACTCGTAGCGGTTTCGCGCAGCTCTAAATGATGGAGTTTTACCGTATTTGGCAGGTCATTCATCAGCCATTCGGCAAATAGACCAAGTAAGTTCTCACACGTGGGCTGGAAGTCGACCGTGATCAACTTCTGCTGGTTATTGCGTATTTCGTCGGTTACAAATGGGGACCTATCCCATAGCACTAGCGCGTGGTCGAATCGGTCGACGATGCGGGTTGAAACGATCTTCTTCAAGTCTCCAAAATCCATGACCATGCCATTTTTGGGATGACCTTCTTGTTGAATGGGCAGACCAGTGAGGCAGACTTTGAGCACGTAAGAGTGACCGTGAATATTCTTGCACTTGCCGTCATGGTCATCTAATGCATGAGCCATTTCAAAATCGAAGGTCTTTTCAATACGGATTATTTGGGGCTTGAGCATGGCTTTAAATTATCGGCGCAAAAGTCGAACTATGAAATGACTAAATCAACTACTTGTTGAGATCTTATTGCTTTTCGGGCAAATTTTATTCAGCTGAATTCCGACATTTGGGGCATGTCTGACGAGGGAGATTCAACAAAGAAAAAGGGACTAATCAATTGGCTGAAGGGATTTGGGCTTGCTGCTTTTCTTTTTTTTCTGGTGAAAGGCTTGGTTTGGCTGGCCATCTTCTGGTTTGGAACAGAAGCTATATTTAAGGGCTGCAATTAAACCTTGCTTGCGCGCAGCATGCGTTGTTTTCCTTGCATATCGGTGCGGAGCTCTACTTCCTTCATCCCCATTTCAACTACCATCTCGTACACCTTTAAGGCATGTTCTTCATGGCATTCGAAGTACAGCTTTCCACCAGAAACAAGTAAGTCATTTGCTACTTCTGTAATCTTTCGGTAGAACTGCAAGGGATCATTGGTAGTGGTGAACAGTGCGGCATGGGGCTCATGATCAAGCACATTTTGCGGCATCGACTTAGACTCCTCTTGCAAGATGTAGGGCGGATTGGAAATAATGCGAGTGAAAGACTTTTTTGGCGGTAGATCGGTTAAGATATCGTGCAGGATGAATTCTACATCCAATTTTAGACCTTGCCCATTGTCTTTGGCGATTTGGAGGGCTTCATTCTGGCTGTCGCTCGCCAAGACATTTGCCGAAGGCTTATCCTTTTTAATAGCCAATGCGATGCAACCTGACCCCGTGCCAATATCCCAAACATCTTCATTTTCCTGGGCTTCACTTAAAAACCAGGCGACCAACTCTTCGGTTTCTGGGCGCGGAATGAGTACTCCCGGGGCTACTTTTATTTCCAGGTCGTAAAACATCGTGGAGCCGAGAATATATTGCAAAGGTTCACCTCTCAATAATTGATCTCTATGTTTGAATGATGTGACAATCTGTGACTCACTTAACTTCTGATCGGCCTTCGTGATTAGGTCGAGTCTTGAAACATTAAATGCTGAGTGCATGACTTGGTAAGCCATACTTTGGGCTTCACGCTCGCCGTACACGGGGATTAGTTCGGCTTTCAAGAACTCAAAAACAGCAGCGATTGAATTATTAGCCGGGTTCATTGCCGAAACGAGATTTTTGTTTGATAAATACCCAGTAAGAGAAAGGCTTAAGGACGAGCGTTCCATTGGTATGTTGAGAAAACAACACGGCTTTATCGTCAATCGAAACGTATTCATGCTTCACAGGATCCGAGAGCTCCACGCGCACAGGTTGCTCGGAACAATTCATCATAGTGAGCACCTCATCCTCTTTATTGAATCTAGAGAAGGCTATGAGGGACAAGGACTTAGTGTCTTTCATTTCAATCTTTCCTCCATAGAAACCGTTCCAAAGGACTTCGTTCTTTACTTTGAGTTGGCCCAGCATGGCTACAAGTTTTGGATCGAGTCCAGACTTAAATTTAGGCACGAAAGTTTGGGTGGAATCTGCGATCCAGTACAGGCCTTCGCATACGGGCAGACTTTTGGAAGTATAGGCGAAAACTGTTTTTAGTGGCTGAATATTTGCAGCGTGGCTTGAATCAGCTTCAGGTTTCAAATGATGTAATCTGTACGCATTGACGAGAAATTGCTCGATTTCATGACGAATCATCTCATCGGATTTCTGCTTGATGAAGTGCAGGGAATTTTCGTTGAATAGGTCCTCAAACGTGTGGTTCCTACTAGCATGGAAAGCAACACTGTGGACAGTGGGATCAAAATTATCGGTAAACGCGAGAATGGTCTTGTTTCGCGATTCGAATGAACGAATTAATTCCTCCCAAAATAGTAGAGGTTGTATGCTTGAATGACGGCTATAGTACCCATTGAATCCGCAGCTGTCGACCCATTGAGTAATAGCCTTTTTCTGGATCTGTGAAAGTTCGGGTTGCGTGAAAAGTGGGTAATACGCTAGTTTTCCATCATCTAAGGTGTCGCCGACAAAGCATTCAGGGCATTGAGTCAGCCAGGGATTCTTCTTGCCAAGAGCTTCTACGTCCCAATTGAATAGAACATGAATACCGTGGCCATTGGCTTCAGATATGATTCTTTTGACGGAGTCTTTTTGGAGGACCATGTAGCTATCAATAGGTTCTAAGCAATTCTGCAAACGACTTACTCTAGTAATAGGAAGATCTAGGACCAACAAATCAAATTCAAGATCTTGAATCGATCTCCATATCGCCCTTGAACCGACCAACTCAAATCCAGCTAACAGGTCGGCCCACGTTGATGTCACGGCGATGCTCTTCTTGGTCCAAGTCGGATGTTGGATTACCTCCGTTTCAAAAGTCTCGCTCACTTGCACGGCGACAGAAGTATGTTCTGGACGTTCACAAGACGTTAGAATGAAGACGAGCAATGTAGCCCACAGGATTCCGGGGTTTAATCGGAGCATCTAGAAGAGGGTTGGTTGATCGTCAGAACCCTTTTTCTTTTCTTTTTCATCTCCTTTTGGTATCTCGATCTCAAATTCCACGTCTTTGGGATTTTGTTGAACATCAGCATCCGAGTTCTCTTCAGAATCAGTTGAATCCTCTTCCTCACTTTCTTCAGACGAATCCTCTTCCTTCTTCTTGGAGCCTTCTATAGCTAGCTTCAAAGCAGCTTCGGCCTTAGCTTCCAGTTCCTCGTCAGGATCGGCTAGAACAGCGTCTTTCACGGGGAGTGCAGATAATTTATTGCCCAGTGCCTTGAGTCCTTTAACCGAAATGAATTCGCTTAGATCAATGATCTCGTCTTCTTTGTCGCGCGTTTGTTTGAATTTTCTGTTGTAGACAATTTGCGCCATGGGATGGTGATGTGTCGACGCAATTGCCAGGCGAGACTTTTCGTTTTCGGTTATGAAAAGGACAGGCTTGGAAGAAGGTTCGGCCAAGAATCTCTTGACAAACCAAGTTTCCTTTTCTCCATCATAATATACCACAGAAATAGGCTTTTCGGGCACCCATTTTTCGAGATGAATCATTGTGTCGGCGAAATGCGTGCTGAGGTCGAAACCAGTCATAACGTATTCACCCGTGGACATAAGGACAATAATCTTGTCATCCGGCCGGAATTCACCAAGGAAAGTTCCCCTTTGGTCGGCATTGAGTCGCCTCACCGTTTCATCGAACCATATTTTTCGAGCACCAAGTGTAGAGATTCCCTTTTCCTTGATTTCAATCCGTTTTACCGGGTACTTCGACAGCATATTTCCACCTGCTGCCCGTCCTTTAATGGCCAAGTCTGCAAAGTCGAAATCAAACTTGAGCTTCTTGACGCGTTGAATCTGACGTAACAAAACAGTTACAACTTCGGCCTCACCGTTCGGGTTGGCGCTGAAGTAGAGCACTTCAGACCCTGGAGTCCCCTTGGTTAAATCGTATTCTTTGTCTCGAGTAATTGACGTTACCGCAAATCGCTTGACTCGGGTTGCCCCCGATTTTCCATCTCTGAAAATGAGGTTGTAGGTCATGCGCGTATCTCCCTTTTTCCATACGCGGACGTGGATAATGTTTTTGCCGACAAATGCCTTTTGGGATACTTTGGTGACCATCATTTTTCCATCACGTCGAATGACTATGATGTCATCTATATCGGAGCAATCACTTATGTAGTCGCCCTCTCCCCTTTTCAGACCTATACCTATAAAACCCTCTTCTAGGTTGGCATGCAGCTTTTCATTTGAAACAGCTACGCGCGCAGCAACGATGGTGTCGAAGGTGGCGATTTCAGTTTTTCTTTCTCGTCCTTCGCTGTATTTCGCCTTTAGATTTTTGAAATAGTCTATGGCGTAGTCTGTCAAATTCTCCAAATGGAACTTGATTTTCTCCAACTCATCTTCCAATGACCTGATCTTCTCATCGGCCTTGAAACCGTCAAATCGAGAGATTCTCTTGATCTTTATTTCCGTGAGTCGGGCGACATCATCATCGGTTACTTTTCGCAACAAATGTTTGATATGCGGCTTGAGTCCTTTGTGGATCGTGGCTATTATCTCATCCCAGGTCTCACATTCTTCAATATCGCGGTATACACGCTTTTCTATGAAAATTTTCTCTAGCGACGAAAAGTGCCAAGATTCTTCCAGCTCTCCCTTCCGAATTTCAAGTTCCCACTTGAGCATGTCTTTGGTTCGTTGGGTAGACCTTGCAAGCAATTCATTGACACCGAGAAATTTCGGGCGATCATCTTCAATCACGCAGGCATTGGGAGCAATGGATATTTCACAATCTGAAAATGCGAAGAGTCCGTCGATTGTTTTGTCAGGAGATACGCCTTTCGGCAAATGCACAAGAATCTCGACAAATTCGGCGGTATTGTCTTCTACTTTACGGACTTTGATTTTGCCTCTATCATTGGCTTTGAGAATAGATTCAATGAGTGAGGTTGTGGTTGTGTTGTATGGGACTTCTGTAATGCACAAAGTACGATCATCGACCTTTTTAATCTTGGCTCGTACTTTGACTCGCCCTCCTCGCAGACCGTCGTTGTAATTGGTGAAATCGGCTTGGCCGCCCGTTTGAAAGTCAGGGAAAATACTTACCTTCTTCCCTTTGAGGATATCTATGGAGCCGTCGATGAGTTCAATGAAGTTATGCGGGAGGATTTTACAGGCTAGTCCGACTGCGATACCTTCCACCCCATGTGCTAAAAGTATCGGAAACTTGGCGGGCAGTGTGTCGGGTTCGTCATTTCGTCCGTCATAGGACGCAAGCCATTTGGTCGTTTTGGCATTGAATATGACCTCAAGGGCAAACTTGCTCAATTTCACCTCGATATACCTGGGTGCTGCTGCTCGGTCACCGGTCAAAATATTTCCCCAGTTTCCTTGTGTATCGAGCAGGATTTCCTTTTGTCCCACTTGCACCATGGCATCGCCAATAGCGGCGTCACCGTGTGGGTGGTACTTCATGGTATTACCAATTACGTTGGCAACTTTGTGGAAGCGGCCATCGTCAAGTTCTTTGAGCGAGTGAAGGATACGACGTTGCACAGGTTTAAAGCCGTCGTAAACGTGCGGCACAGCTCTTTCAAGGATAACATACGATGCGTAGTCCAAAAACCACTCATTGTACATTCCGCTTACCTGGATGACATTCTCGAGTTTACTATCCTCTTGGTTGTCGTCGAAGTCTTCGTCGTGTTCTAGATCATCGTTTATCTCTTCATTCATAGCATTTCGCCAATAATTGGGTTATTCGGCTGAGGTATTTCGACCGGCTTGAACTTGCCACGGCGGTCGGTTCTTTTCGTGCTGTTGTTCATCATTTGCCAGCGGCTAAAGTAGCAGACCGTAACAATGACTACGCAACTTCCTCTTCCTCAACTCTATCTTTTTCAACTTTCAAATTCTCAATAATAAACTCTTGTCTTTCGGGTGTGTTCTTGCCCATGAAGAAGTCGAGCAATTCCGAGATCTGTTCGTCCTTACCGAGCACCACTGGATCGAGTCGGATGCTGTCACCGATAAAAAACTTGAACTCATCGGGCGAGATCTCTCCCAATCCTTTGAAACGTGTTATTTCTGGTTTGCCCGACAACTTATCCATTGCATCTTGCTTTTCCGTTTGGCTGTAACAGTAATACGTTTCCTTCTTGTTCCTCACGCGAAATAGTGGGGTTTGCAGCACATACAGATGACCATTTTTCACCAATTCGGGAAAGAATTGCAGGAAGAATGTGATAAGCAGAAGGCGAATGTGCATGCCGTCGACATCGGCATCTGTTGCGATAACCACCTTATTGTAGCGCAGATCTTCTAGACCTTCTTCAATATTCAGTGCTGCTTGGAGGAGATTGAATTCTTCATTTTCGTAGACCACTTTTTTGGTGAGTCCGAAGCAATTCAAGGGTTTTCCTTTCAAGCTAAAAACGGCTTGCGAATTGACGTCTCTGGCCTTTGTAATCGATCCAGAAGCGGAATCTCCCTCGGTAATGAATATGGTAGAATCAGGCGCCTTGTCATTCTTCGAGTCGCTGTAATGAATGCGACAATCGCGTAATTTCTTGTTGTGCACGCTAGCTTTTTTGGCGCGGTCTCGAGCCAGTTTCTTGATTCCAGCCAAGTCTTTTCGCTCATGCTCACTTTGCAAAATCCGCTTTTGAATCTCGGTAGCTACATCGGTATTCCTGTGCAGGAAATTATCCAACTTGGTTTTGAGGAAATCCAGCACGAAAGTCCGCATAGTAGGCCCGTCCGGACCAACATCTGCCGAACCGAGCTTGGTTTTTGTCTGCGATTCAAACACAGGCTCCATCACTTTGACAGCCAAGGCGGCTACAAGTCCAGCGCGGACATCCACGGCGTCATAATCCTTTCCAAAAAACTCTCGAATCACCTTTACGTAGGCTTCTCGAAATGCTGCTTGATGGGTTCCGCCTTGGGTGGTGTATTGGCCGTTGACGAAGGAATAGTAATCTTCTCCGTATGCATTGGTATGCGTAATAGCGACCTCAATGTCCTCTCCGAGCAGGTGAATAACAGGATAGCGCTTGTTCTCGTTGATGTTTGCCTCCAGCAAGTCTTTTAGTCCGTGCTCAGAATGGTATTTCTGTCCGTTAAAATATATGGTAAGCCCCGTATTCAGGTAGCAATAATTCCAAATCAGTTTTTCGACATGTTGGAGTTTGAAATGGTAATCGTTAAAAATGCTTGAGTCAGGGATAAAGGTAGTTTTTGTCCCCTTTCTGCCTGTCGATTCAACAATCTTGGCATCGTCAATTAATTCCCCCTTCTCAAAAGTAGCGGCTTTGATCTTTCCTTCGCGGACAGATTCAACAAGGAAGTGTGACGACAGGGCATTTACAGCCTTGGTTCCGACGCCATTTAGTCCGACAGACTTTTTAAATGCGCGTGAATCGTACTTACCACCTGTATTGATTTTGGACACGCAGTCTACCACTTTACCAAGCGGAATACCTCTTCCGAAATCACGGACTTTAACCACATTCTCGCGAATATTGATCTCAATGGTTTTTCCGTGCCCCATGACAAACTCATCAATAGAGTTGTCAAGCACCTCTTTGAGCAATACGTATATGCCGTCATCGTAAGCTGATCCATCGCCAAGCTTTCCGATATACATCCCTGGTCTTAACCGAATATGTTCTTTCCAATCCAGTGAACGGATATTGTCTTCCGTATACTGTACAGTTTCCTCACTCATTCCAACTCATTTAGGATTCCAAGGAGAATCGTAGCAAATCCGTTTGATTTAAAACGTGATAACCACCGAAATTCTCGAAGCAATAAAATTAACAAAGCATTAGCGTCTACAGGGGCTCTGAGCTCCCATTTATTAACATTATTCGGTGGTTTTCAAAAAAGGGGGATTAAAAAATGGTGAAAAGGGGAAGAAGCAGACAATTCGCAGATTTATTATGCACGCAGAATAATCAAAATGGAACAAAGCAAGCCCTTGCTACGTATGACTTAGTCAACTTAAAAATCATCGCAATTCAACTGATTCATTACAACATAAGGCCACGAATTGTGCTCAATCCATGCTAGATTACCAAAATATGGTTGTATTTTTAGCGCGCAAGTACTATTTACCGATTTTAACCAAATTCTATGATTCTCCGATTTACACGGCTAGCTGTGCTATTATGTGCCGTCCTACAATTTAGTTCACTTCACTCTCAAGTTTCTTACGGTGGTCGACCGTTATCTTGGACCAACAATAAGATCGACTGGCACTACCCTGTTGTAGAAATGCCTGCCTTTGATGTCGACGTCTTAATGGCGGAAGATGAGATCAACAATGAATTCAAAGACGCCCCTTATCGATTTGCGAATAATTTTTATCCAGGTCTGAACACCGACAACAGCGGAGTTTGGCACGAATTGCCCAATGGTGATCGCGTATGGATTGTTTCTATAGTTTCTACAGGAGCTTATTCCTTGAACCTAGGATTCGATTTGTTCGAAATTCCCGTGGGTGGTCAGCTCTTCATCTATACAGCAGATCATAGCGAGCTGATAGGATGTTTTGATCATAGAAGTAACAATGCAGATCAAGAACTGGGAACTTGGCCTTTACCAGGTGAGAATTTGATTGTTGAATATTACGAACCCGCTGCGGCGATGGGGACAACCCTTTTGCAAATTGGTCGGGTTTCTCATGCCTATCGAGACTTGGAAAAAATTGCACGCGGACTGGGAGATTCGGGCGCATGTAACAACAATGTGATTTGTCCGGAAGGAAATCCTTGGACGAACGAAATTAATTCGGTCGCGATGATTGTGGTCAACGGTAGCGGAATATGCACCGGCTCTTTGATTAACAATGCTGCAAACGACGGTCATCCATACTTCATGACTGCCAATCACTGCCTTGGAGGTTCTGTAGCTAGCTGGTCTTTCCGTTTTAACTGGCAGAGCACTACCTGTGTTGGTGACAATCCGGGTAGTTATGACACTGTATCCGGCGCAACCTTGTTGGCCAGTGATGCTGGTTCAGACTTTGCATTATTGCGCATCAACAACGGGGCTGAAGTTCCTCCAGCTTACAATCCGTTTTATGCAGGTTGGGATGCAACGGGAAACACGCCTTCTTCTCAAGTGGGAGTCCACCATCCATCGGGAGACATTAAGAAAATTTCGTTTGACAATCAATCGGCTGGACAAGCCAACTGGGGCGGTGCTGATTGTTGGAGAATATTTGCCTGGGAAGATGGTACGACGGAGCCCGGTTCTTCTGGATCGCCATTGTACGATCAGAACCATCGATTTATTGGTCAGCTGTACGGAGGTCAAGCATCTTGTGCAAACAATGTGAATGACTATTATGGCCGATTTGACGTCACTTACCCTAGTGTATGCGCTTGGATCGATCCAGGCTGTGTGGCTGGCGTGATTGACGGGTACGACCCAAATACTCCGACATCAAACTTAGATGCGCAACTGTTGAATGTTTCGGCGCCTACTGGAACTATTTGTGGAGATCAAATTACGCCACAAGTAACGGTTAGAAATGCTGGCGTGACTACGATTACCTCATTCACATTAACTTATGATGTGGACGGCAGTGGTAGTCAAACATATAACTGGACGGGACCATTAGCTTCTGGAAACACAACGAATATTGCATTGCCTGCAATGACTGTTGGAGCCGGTGCTCACACCTTCAATG
>JADFAK010000182.1 GCA_015665315.1 Flavobacteriales bacterium
TAATTCTGCGGCAACCGATATCCTGGAAACAGGGATTGACTTGCTGAGTGCCGTGGATGAAAATCACTCTGGACTCATTCCACTTTACCAACAGATGGCTGAAGTGCTTCTCGAAACGGGTTCGTTTCAGGAGGCCTATGATGCGATAAGTCATGCGGTATATCTGTTCACACGAAGTAATTCGGCACAACACCCTAAATTGGGTGAATTGTACGCTCTACATGCTCAAATTTGTCTGCAACTCAAGCTTTTTGAAGAAGCCGAAGACCTTGCGGAAAAAGCCATGCAGGTCTTCAGTACACAAGTGAATCCGACGCAGGAAAGCCCTCTCAATCTCCAGTCCTACCGCGTTTCAAAAGGCCTGGTCAAAGCCGCCGAAGCCATGGGAGATGTGTACTTGGCCATGGACGATACGGAAAAAGCTTTGCAAGTTTGGAACTTGGGTCTTGATTGCGTGGACCAGTTACGAACCATGACCGCTTATATCCAATCGCGCATCGAACTGTACAAGCAAGCCGAGTCGCTCAACACGAAATATGTGGTCTTGCTGCTCGAACTCAACGAGGCGGGAGCGCGCAACGAAAAGGACCTCCTCCGCGCCATGGAACACGGAAAAGCTTTTAGCCTCAACCTGAAATCCGAGCCCGACGACAATAGCCAACTTCGCAACGAATTGATGACCCAACGAGCGTACTGGGAACGGGTGTTGTATGATTTGAGCGATGAAAAAAAGACGCGACAAGCGCAAATGGAGCTAGTCCTCATCGATACCAGATTGGACTCCCTAAAAACGGAGCACTACGCTCAGTTCAGCTCTCAATTTCTAGATCAAGTGATCCAGATGTCCTATCAAGCAGCTTTTCTTTCATTCTTCAATCGCGACACGCTCACAATTGGAGCAGTGGTGGCCGAAGGGGAGATTCGCATCCACCGACTGAATGGAAGGCACTTAGCGGAAGATATTGCGGCTTTCAAAAGATCCTACACCGATCTCGATTATATTCTAGGCCATCCCCATGAGGCAGATTCATCATTTGCCCTAGGCAGTGAAAATCTTTACAATAAGTTGATCGGTCCCTGCGAACAGTACTTGAAGGTCAAGAATAACTGGTACATATCGGCCGATAATCTCTTGCTCGATCTTCACTTCGGTCTGCTCGGAAAGGCCGATTCCCACCTGTCCGTCGACTACCAAACCTATCCGTATCTGCTTCGAGATCATTCCATTTCCTACCTGCCGTCCCTCAATCTAGCCGGTAAGTCGCGCCACATAGCATCACAAGGGTTCTCGGTTTGGAATTTCAATGAAGACAGCAGCGACAACTTTGCCGGTGAGGCCAATACGATCAGTGAATTCTTCGATGTCGACTTGTTCGAGGGGGTGGCCTGCTCCGAGTCGAAGTTTAAAAGCCTGGCCCACGAATCTTCCCTCATTCACATTGGTTGCCATGGCGAAACCGGCGAAAGTCCATTCGATACCAAGATTCAATTTGCGCGAGATAGTCTGAATGATGGCGAACTCACCTACGCCGAGGTAGGATGGATGCAATTGGCCACCGAGCTAGTTACGCTCTCCGCATGTAAAACAGGAAGTGGTAAATCAAGGGCCGGTGAGTGGACCCAAAGCGTCGCCTACGGATTTATTAGTGCAGGCTGCCCCACGGTTATCTCTAGCTCATGGAATATTCCCGACGATGCCACACAGCAGGTCATGTCTAGGTTTTATGAAAATTTGTCGATAGGAAATTCGTCTCTCAATTCTCTGCGACAAGCGCAAATGTCGGTTCTCGAAAAATCCGACAAGTTGCACGCCCATCCTTTCTACTGGGCCGGTATGGTGCATCAAGGGAATGAAGTGAGCATAGAGCCTACTCGCTCTCAATTCAACTGGAAATTCTGGGGATTGCTAGGGGTGGTATTCCTCGTACTGGTCTGGCTTAGAAGCCGCAGTAAGAATCAATCTTGAGGAATAGAAAGCCATTTTTGAGCATCTGCAGCGTACTTCCCTTTGGTCTCAACAACAGCCTGCATCGCGCGTTCGGCACGGTCGTTCTGTTCTGTCATAGCGTATGAAAGAGCCGTATACCACAAAGAGTACTCGGCCAGTCGTGTTTCTTCCAAACCGTCGAGCATAGCCACGGCCATCGGATAATCCGCTGTCTTGAAATAACTTACGCCTATCATAAAGTCCAATTGGATACTTTCCTCAAAATCACCTTCCGATAACACAAGCACTTGCTCAAAGTCTTGGCTGTCAAATGCCGACTTCACTTTGGCTAGATCATCATTCGATCGTGTTTCAAATTCGACTTCCACCGGAAGCGCCGCATAGTCGCAGGCCACGGAATGTCGACTGTCTTGCAGCCCTATAAATGCAATTACCAATATGGCGGCCGCAGCAACGGCAATCGCAATTTTTGGCCACACGTTAAGCTTGCGGACTTTCGTTTCTTTCGTTGACATAATCTCCTTGTTTTTTCCTTGGTCTAGCCACTTTTCTAGGGCCTCTCGGTCCTTCCCATGCTCTTCATAGAAAGTGTGAATGCCCTCAACTATTGCTTGCGCTTGCTCGTCTGACTTCACGATGTTTTCAACGCGAGCAGCCGACTCGGAGCCGAGTAGTCCGTCGACATAATCAATCAGCAGTTCGTAGGTATATCGTTGTTCCTCTTTCATGCAAGTGCTTTTTTCAATTTATTCCGTGCAGTTGACTTTTTATTAGCGACCGTTTTCTCGGCCATTCCAGTTTTTTCCGCGATCTCTCGGTTGTCGTATCCATCTTCGTGCATCCCCCATACCGAAAGTTCGTCCTCAGACAAAGCGCGCTCCTTGATTTTGTCGATCCGCTGTACGTCAAAATACTCGTCGGCCAGCGAAGTTGCTACCGTTTGAAACCGGTCCTTCACTTGGTGCAGAATTTCTTTCCGGCGGTTATTTGTCATCCACCACGTACTTATGTCTCGTTTACATACTGTGTACAACCATGCTCGCGGATTTTCGATCGGCGGTTTTTTAGGTTGCTCAAACAATTTCACGAACGCGTCCGTAGCCAGGTTCTCTGCCATGTTTTGATCTTTGGTGAGTCCCAAACAATAGAGCATAAGCTCTCGATACAGTTCGCTGTATAATTTCCCAAATGACTCATTGTCACCTGAGCAGTATTTCTCCCAATGTAATAGAAGGCTATTCTTCATTGATACCGGTTCCTCGGCCTTCAATTAGTAGACGCATGAACAATGATATTTTCCCGAAAATAAAAAATGATCTGCAACACGCCCCTACGATTGGCCATAATAAGGGTGATTCATGCTTTCAATAGCGTGATTCCTCTTGGGTGATCTTGTTGTATGATCGAAACAATCTTTTGATAATCTTCCTCATTGGCTACAAAGTCAATATCGTTGGTGTCAATCACAACCACCCGTAATTTTCGGTGCTGCTTGATGAACTTGAAGTAGCTTTTTTCTACTTCCATCAAGTAACTCGGAGCTATCTTTTGCTCATATTCCCGTCCTCTTTTTTGAATGTTCTCGATCAATTTATCCGAGTTCAAGTGGAGGAAAACGAGTAGGGAAGGGGCTGGCAGACTAGCCTCGATGATATGAAACATCTTCGAAAACAACTCGAATTCATCGCCTTTCAGGTTGGCTTTCGAGAAAATCATCGACTTGCTTATGAAGTAATCGGCAATGATCAGGTTATTGAACAAGTCGCGCGATGCGAGAATCTCTTTGAGCTGACTAAAACGTTCGGCCAAAAAAGATAGCTCGAGTGGAAATGCATACCGCTCTCGGTCCTCGTAAAACTTCGGCAGAAACGGGTTGTCGGCAAATTCTTCCAATACCAATTTACCCGAAAAATCTGCTGCAAGCCGCGTGGCCAAGGAGGTTTTTCCCGCTCCTATATTTCCTTCTATGGCTATGTAGTCGTATCGCATGGGTAAACCATTACATTTCCTTGGTCCTGACAAAGATCGAGAAGTTCGCTCGAAGATCGGCCGAAAATTGGGTGAACCCAGTCCGGACGAACATGGGCCAGTGGTGCAAGAACAAATCGCCGTTCAAACATCAAGGGATGAGGAATTTTTAACTCGGAAGTGGCCAATATCAGGTCCCCATACCCAATGATATCGAGGTCAATGGTGCGATTTGCATATCCTTCCCCTTCTCGCGTGCGCCCCATCTTCTTCTCAATGAGCAACAGTTGCTGCATGCAATCTTCAGGATTGATATCTGTCTCAAAAACTAGAATTTGATTCAAAAAGCCGTTCCCATCAAAACCCCACGGATCGCTTTCGACAATATGAGATTTGCCAGAGGCTAAACCAAAATAAGCCTCCAAATGAACCACAGCTCCCGCCAAATGCGCACATCGATCACCCAGATTACTCCCCGTACTCACAATAAGTTCCACCAATCTCAATTTTGTGCAAATGAAAGAATTTATTCGCCCCCTGAGAAGCGCAAGTACGATGAATAGCGGGTGTATTTAATTTTAGCACAAGGCAAATGGGGATATACAGCCCTAGATTTTCCCGAATCCGTATTCTTCAAGCTTTTATAAAAAACTCTGCCCGAGCTTTGTAACTTAGTCGGCTCTTAATTGTCTAAGAATAAAACAATCACATGAAAGACTTTTTAAAGAATGTATTCTCTAGCATGGTCGGGTTCTTCGTCGGAATCTTAGTGCTCATTTTCTTGGTATTCATCATCGTTATTGGTTCGCTTGGATCAGGTGAGGATAGCAAAGAACTTACAAGCAATACCGTACTCCACGTTAAATTGGATAAGCCGATTGTGGATCGTACCAATGAAAATGCCCAAGAAATCGAACTACCGATGTTCGGACAAGAGCCATCCATTGGCCTAAAGAATATTTTGGCAGACATTGACAAGGCTTCACGTGATAGCCGTATTGAGGGAATTTTCCTCGACATAGAAAGCATCCAAGCTTCTCCGTCTTCGGCATTTGATATTCGCAATGCACTTGAGGATTTTAAAGCCTCCGGCAAATGGATCGTTGCTTTCAGTGAAGGTTTGTCGCAAGGAGGATATTACATGGCTTCGGTCGCCGACGAGCTTTATCTCTACCCCGAAGGCGGCCTTGAATTTCAAGGTCTGAGCGCCGAGTTGATGTTTTTCAAGAATATGCTCGACGACCTGGAAATTGAAATCCAGATTCTCCGCGGACCAGACAACAAGTTTAAGAGTGCGGTTGAGCCTTTCATGTATGACAAAATTAGTGAGCCTAATCGCGAACAGTTGGACGCCTTGTTGGGAGATATTTGGAATGGTATGCTAGCGCAAATATCTGTCTCTCGTGGCACGACCGTTGGCGATTTGCAGCAAATTGCGGATAGTTTGAGCATTCAACTACCAAGTGACGCTGTGAAATTTGGTCTTGTGGACGATATCCTATACCGCGATCAAGTCCTTGATATTTTGCGAGAAAAACTCGGTGTGGAAGATGAAGGTGATATCGATTCTATTACGTTAGCCGCATACAACAAGGTGAATCTAGATGAAGAAGATGATACCAAGTGGGATTCCGATCGTGTAGCTGTGATCTATGCCATCGGCGAAATCCAAAGCGGAGAGGGAGATGATCGTACCATTGGATCGAAACGAATTGCAGAGGCTTTGAACGAAGCCCGAACCGATAAAAAAGTGAAGGCGATCGTGTTGCGCGTGAATTCACCAGGAGGAAGTGCACTTGCTTCGGATGTGATCTGGAGGCAGACTGAGTTGATCAAGCAAGACTCCATTCCTTTTATTGTTTCGATGGGTGATTTGGCTGCATCAGGGGGATACTATATCTCGTGTGGTGCCGATAAGATCTATGCCAATCCAGGAACCATTACGGGATCTATTGGTGTGTTTGGCATGATGCCCAACCTCCAAGGTTTCTATGAAAACAAGTTGGGAATTACGCATGACTGGGTGACAACAGGTGCGCACGCCAATCTATGGTCGACGTCCAAAGGAATGGATGAAGTTCAAAAAGCGGCCGTAGAGAATTCAGTAGTGGCTATTTATGAGCGCTTCACTTCGCTTGTTGCGGCGGGTCGAGGAATGACGGTCAATGAAGTTGACTCGATTGCGCAAGGCCGTGTTTGGTCTGGTTCCGATGCATTGGAAATTGGTTTGGTCGACGAACTAGGAAATTTGGATGATGCGATTGCTTACGCCGCTCAGGTAGCTGGTCTGGAGAACTACAGAACCCGTGATTTGCCTAAGATGAAAGACCCGATTCAAGAATTGATCGAGGAAATGACCGGTGAGGCAGCCATCGAAAAGGAATTTGGTGCAAGCCTACCACTTTTGCAGAAACTCAAAGAAGCTCAAAAGATTCTTGAAATGGAAGGTGTACAAGCACGTATGCCATTCTTTATTGAGATCAGGTAACCATGGATATTCTCATCCACACTCTCTCAGGCGCACTTGTTGGGAGTTTGGTGGGCAATTTAGCCAGGCGTAAGTCTGTCGGTCAGCGCTTACTGTTAACCCTCGTTGGGGCGATCGCAGGAGCTATGCCCGACTTGGATGCTGTGAGCATGTGGTCGGGATTCGATCGGACATTTGGGGCTTGGTTTTCACTTTCGGAATCGGGCCGACAAATATTTTCGGGAAAGCATTGGTACTCGCATCATGGATTTAGTCATTCCTTGTTTGCGGCTTTGATGCTCACTTCGATTTTAGCGGCTTTCCGCAAGTTGTTCTTTCGCCAGCAATCGCTGAGACAAGGTTTGGTTTACTTCCTGGCTTTTTTCGGGGGCTATGTTTCACACTTGATGGGGGACCTCCCAACTCCTCCTGGATCGTGGGGTGGAATTCGCTTGTTTTATCCCTTGGATCACTACGTGGGAGGCTGGGCTTGGACGTGGTGGTGGAACAATTACGATATTTTCTTGCTGCTCCTTTCCGGAGTGGTGTTCAATTTACTTCTTCTTTTAGTGCGCAAGGTCAAGTTTCTAAAATCCAGTCTTGTAAGTGCGGTGGCCACGAGTATGGTTGTCCTTCTATGCCTCGTGCAGTTCCACCTTCGCGGACCGCATTTCGACTATGTGAGAAGGAACAATGAATTCGGTTCGATGGAAAATCGAAGTCTGGACATCCAGCGGCGTGTGCTGGGAGAGAGCTTGTACCAAACCATGAGAAATTTCGATCTTAGTATATCTCTGAATTTTTAGGAATGAATAAAAAATTGAAACTCGACGAGTTGGGCCGGATTGATACAGAGGAATATCGCGACGCCGAGAAACAGGAGATCGAGATCGTGCTTGATCAAGTGAGAAGCGGTCACAATGTGGGAAGTGTTTTTCGAACCTGCGATGCCTTTCGAATCAGGAAAATTCATTTATGTGGTTTCACGCCAACTCCGCCAAATCGAGAAATCCAGAAAACAGCTTTGGGCGCTACGGATTCAGTTGAGTGGGAACAGTGGGATTCGACGATGGATTGTGTCAGACATTTGCGCTCGCGCCAAATGAAAATATGGGCTATTGAACAAACAGCCGAAAGCACTCCCATCCACAAACTCGCCGAATCGAGTAAAAATGTGGCGATCATTCTCGGAAATGAAGTCAAAGGAGTAGATCAGGAGGTCGTTGATTTCTCAGATAAGTGTATTGAGATCCCCCAATTTGGCACAAAACACTCCCTAAATGTGTCAGTTTGCACCGGAATTGTGCTCTGGGACCTTTGTTTGCGCAATGGATTGATGGAATGACTTGGTTATTCGGGAGTTATGGTTATTTTTGAGATTACTAGAATAACTATGTCCGCCAGGATTCTCACATATTGTCTTCTGATGCTGCCTTTTTGGGCTTCGTCTCAGTTCTTCAACAAAGTTGATTGGAAGGAGAATCGCCACCAGCTGGAGCTAGGTTTGGGTACGTCGAATTTTTTGGGAGATTTGGGTGGAAAGGATGCTATTGGGACCAATGACTTCCAAGATCTTGAGGTCTCTCAGTTTAAATTTGGGTTCTTTATCGGACATAAGTATACCCTCTACAAGAAGCTGTATTTGAGAAGTAACTTCACATTCTCACGTGTTGGTGGAAACGATAATCTCACCGAAGAGGCTTTTCGCCGCAATAGAAACCTGCATTTTCGCTCCAATATTTTCGAGCTGAATGCTATGATTGAGTATGAGATTCCAATCAATTTTCGAAAGGGACATATTTACGATATCAAAGGAGTAAAGGGGTGGAATGCCAAAGGAGCTAGTTTCTATGTATTCCTAGGTATTGGCGGATTTTACTTCAACCCCAAAGCGCAGATTGATGGACAATGGATTGAACTGCGACCATTGCGCACTGAAGGCCAGGGGTTGCCAGGCGGACCAAAAGAGTACCGAAGAGTGAGTATCAGTATTCCAGTTGGACTGTCGCTCTCGAAGCGAATTACGGATGTCCTCAGTATGGGTCTCGAATTGTCGTATCGCTACACCTTTACCGATTACATTGATGATGTGAGTACGGTTTATTACAGTCCGTATGACATCGCCTTGTACGACGAAACTGGTCAAGGCGACGCGGCTGCCTATCTGTCCAATCCTTCACTGGGCCCTCAGCAAGGCGGAGTAGGAAGCTATGCCACAGCTCCTGGTCAGCAAAGAGGTGATGACACGGATGACGATGGGTTTATGCTCTTGACTATCAAAGCTCAGTATCTTCTGAAAGACAACGGTCCGCGTAGAAAAGGCGCCCGACGTAAGAAATTCAAGCGATCAGGATCACGCTCTAAGCGAGTGATCTTCTAGATTGTAACCCACTTTCCTTTACAATTCAAAGAATATTCCTGCTGTGTAAGCGGGTGCGGCCATAATGATCCTTCCCGACAAAGCTCCCGCTGCTCCTACTGAAATACCCATTCGCTTGGACACTTTGTAATTGAGCTCCAATCCTATTCCGGTATACTCTGTATTGTTGGCAAATGTACTTGTCGAAATCACCTCACCCGAAGGCACTCCATTTCGCAGTGACTTCACAACATCCATGCGCACTATCGCGATGAACTTTTTTTCGTTCAGGGAAATTCCACCTTCACATCCGAATCTTACCTCGTCTGAATAGTCATTCGTTCTATTGTTGAAGCCAGCATATACATTGAGGTAAAAAGGAGATTTACCCGAAGAGTTAAAACCAGTCCCAGCATCCACGCGGATTATCTGGTTGAACTCACCATCACCAGTTTGCAAATTACCGTTGATCCCTCCTGAAGAAATGCCAAGGGGCAGACCGAAGGTCAGGGAGGGAGCCACAGATATTCTCTTCTTTGGCGTAAGTCCATATTTGATGCCTATTTGCGAGTCACCTAATCCATTGATAGCATCTCCAGGAGTAATCACCTCACCGCTTGATTCTGAGATAAGGTTGTTGACTGTGGCCCGACTAAAGAACGCGAAATGCATGACTCCGGTAATGCGATCGGTGAATCCGTATTCGGCGTATAGATTTGTGTTGTAGAGACCCGTGGTTACATTGGGGTCAATTTTACCTGTATTCGTAAAATGCTGGTTGGCAACAATCCAGGACTCATATAGTTTGAAGTAACCGTGACCTTTTGGCTGCGGCCAACCACCGCCAGCAATGGCAGATTGAACCGAAACGAATAGTAAGAAAGTGACTATGAAGTGACTAAAAGTTCTCATGGGGCGAATTAGTTAGAAAGTTGGCCGTCGCCGACTTTAACATTGAATGGAGCGCAGAAGAAAAGCACATGACTGTAATCGTACAATCCAATTGAATTTGGCAAGTCGTAAGAATGTGCACCGTTAAATGTAGTGACAGGTCCGATTTGGTAGGCTCCAGATGTTGTTTCTGGATTGTTCGTCAAGTACAGAAACAAGCCAGGTAATTCGTCAGAGGTATGAAAGTTGGATTCAAACTCAAGGACCAGTTGTGTTCCTTCGTAATGAAGTGAACAATCGCCTTCCAAAGCATAACTGCTTGTAGAGGCTACCGTTGCAAATCGCTCTTGTGGTGGCAGCACAGTATTCAGGCCTGTGGCCACTAATTTTGAGTTGCTGATAGTTGGATCGTCGGAAACGGTCACAGTAATCAAAGACTCTCCATCGGTAAGCGCTTCGGCGAGTCCGTCATCAGTAATTGCAATGACAAGTTCGTCGGAGGAAGTCCATACCAATACCTTTTCTTGCGGCATACCCACCCCATCGAAGTAGGTAGCCTCAAACTGATAACTCGAGCCAAGGGCCAGTGTGTCGGCTGGATTGGTAATTCGTACGCCAGGGTTTACAAAATCATCGATATAGTCATCACCAATGCAACCCACAAGTACGAAGGAAGTCATCAATGAAATGAAAAAGAGTATTCTCATGTTGTAAAACATTTTTACAAAGGTAAAGGGTAGGGAAGAGTATGTCGTCTCAATTCACTCACATATTGTTGCGGAAATATCACGGCCCCAAAATTCAAAGCATGAAAAAGGGCCGCCTATTGGGCAGCCCTTCCTCCTAAAATCGTATGGTCTAGAAGTTGAATTGCGCTTTGAAATCGCGGAATTCAAGATCTTTCATTGCTTTTGCTTTGAGCGAAGCATCTTTCGCGATGGCATCGTTCAAGTTTTTGAGTACATCAGCACCAGAACCTTGGCGAGCAGCGATAATTGCTTTCAAGTACAAGGCCATTGCCGACGTGTCACCACTGTTGTCAATAGCAGCCTTAGCACCAGAATTGTCTCCGTTAAGGACCTTCGCAAGAGCCACATTGAATGTGTTGTTGCTTCCCATGTTAGAAACTGCAGCGCTATAATCTCCTTGTTGAATCTTTACAAGAGCTTTGTTGTATGCCACGGCGTCACCAGCTCCCGAAGCAGCAGCGAAATAATCCAATGCCGCTCCACGATCTCCGTCAAGACGAGCGCAGATACCCATGTTGTTTGCAACTTCAGGCTTCTTAGCAACGGCGTAAGCTTTTTCAAACTGCGACTTTGCTTCTTCTTTCTTATTCTGCATGAACAAGATGTAACCAACGTTGTTGATTCCACGGTAGTCAGTTGGGAACAAACGCTCAGCGTGCTCATAAATCTCCAACTTGTCATTCATACCATCGAACAAAGTGGCCGAGAACAAAATCTCTTCAACAGTCAAGATTTCTGGATTCGACTTGCAAAGAACCATGAGTTCCTCGTCGGTATAACCTTCAACTTTGTAGTTCAAAGTAATTTGCGATCGACGTAGAGAAGGAAGAATTACTTTTTCGATCTGCTTATAAGTCATCGCAATGTTCTTGATCTCTTGCTCACGCTTATTCTTGTCTGTGTACATCTCAAGAACACGTAGAATCAAATTCTTGTCTTCGATAGACGAAGCTTCCATTTGCTCTTTGAAACCATCCCAGTCTTCACCTTTAGGAGAGTCGACATAGAAACCAGTTTCAGCTACTTCAATTTTAGCCTTCTTAATAAGGTTGGCTATAATTTTGTTGGCAGCTTGTGAACGCTCCAAAGCAAGATCTTCGTTCAACGAAATCTCACCTTCTGGAGAAGCATAGGCCTCAACGTTTGTTCCTACAAGAACCAACGAATCCGAAACAGCACATTCTTCGATGAAGGTTTTCAACGCCTTGATGTCGTCATCCTTCAATTCTGAAGAAGTTACATTGGACGAGTTGTAAGCGAAGTTGACGGTAGCCTCTTTTGACTTAGACAAAGTTCTTTTGAAATTGTCTTTAGACATAGTTGGCTTGTCATCGTTTTGCATTAGGTAAGGAGTAGTAATTACACCAGCTACCAATGGAATAGGATCGAATGATTGCTCCTTGCTTCCTTTTGAACCCTTGATACGAAGCTCAAGATTTGATTCAGACATAGCTGGAGTGTAAGCAATCTTATCAGTGTAAGCGAAGCTCTTTCCAGTAGCATAAGGGATAACCTCATAATTACCAGCAGCATCCTCTCCCTGATATCCTTGCATTTCAAATGGAGTCTCTCCACCTTCATATGTCAATACAGGAGTTGCCTCAACAATAACTTTCTTGTGGAAATACTTCTCAGGATATTTACCCGACAAATTGATCTCGATGCTATCACCTCTTACGATTAGCGGGTCTGGCTCGACCTTAGCATTAAGCTCTTCTTTTAATTTGTCCATTTTACCTAAGCCACCACATCCTTGAATAAGCACGAAGGCCAATGCTGTGAACGCGTAGATTACTAGGTTGTTTGTCTTCATTCTAATAGATTTATAGTCCGTTTTTACGGTAAGATATATTCGATGCAAATCTAAAATTAGTTTTCGAAATTCAGAAAAATCGAGGCATAATCATGTTATAGACGAATTAGTTTTCAAAAGTCACGTCTGATTAACACATGAATTTACTCCTTTCGATAGCGCTTCTTTAAAAACTTGCCTTCGGTAAGCCTTGTTAACATTGATAATTTTCAGTCGCCAGACAAAAGATCAAGGATGAGCTCTAGCCCAAAATACTGCTGGTCGGCTCGCGAAAAATTTAATAAAACGGGAGTAAATTGACCAAATATTCAGGTGGAAATGACAACTTATTGGAATTCTCCCATCGCACTGAACTTCTTAATGCGATTTTTAATACGTTTTTCGGGATCGATCTTCTCCAAAGTGTCAATTCGTTCGGTGAGTTCTTTTTTCAAGATCTCAAACATGCCCTCGGGATCAGCATGAGCGCCTCCTAGTGGTTCTGAAATGACCCCGTCAATAAGTTTATTATTAAGCATATCCATCGAAGTGAGCTTCAATGCGTCAGCAGCTTCAATCTTGTGGTCCCAGTTTCTCCAGAGAATCGTCGAGCAGTTCTCAGGTGAGATTACGCTGTACCATGAATTCTCTAGCATCACCACTTGGTCTCCGATTCCTATTCCCAAAGCACCACCTGATGCTCCTTCACCAATAATGACACAGATTACAGGAACTCGAAGCTTGACCATTTCCATGAGGTTCTTAGCAATGGCTTCTCCTTGTCCTCTTTCCTCTGCCTCCAGACCTGGAAAGGCTCCCGGTGTGTCGATCAATGTAACCACTGGAATGTCGAATTTCTCCGCCATCTTCATCAAACGCAGTGCTTTTCTGTAGCCCTCAGGGTTGGCCATGCCGAAATTTCGGTACTGACGCATTTTGGTGTTGATGCCTTTTTGCTGACCGATAAACATAACACTTCGTCCGTTGAGCATGCCCAATCCACCAACCATGGCGTGGTCGTCTCCAAAGTTTCTGTCGCCATGAAGTTCGATGAACTCTTCTGTCATCGCGTTTATATATCCCAGCGTATAAGGGCGTTGCGGATGACGAGAAAGCTGAACTCGCTGCCAAGGTGTTAATGACGCAAAGATATCTTTCGTGGTTTGCTCAATCTTTTGAACGAGATCACTTGTCAATGTTTTCACATCAACTTTACTCTTCTCCTGAATTTCCTTGGTCTTTTCAAGTTGCTCGTGGAGTTCTTTGATCGGTTCTTCAAAATCCAAATACGTACGCATAGAGGCCTTAAATTTGAGTGGCGCAAGTTAGCAAAAACTCGCTTGAAGGAATCCCAATTGAAAAGACTAATTCAAGAGCCTTTGAATTCTTGGACCTCAAAACTTAAATCCTACTCCTAGGCGCAGACCGTAAGTGCTGTATTTTTGACTGAAATCGGAACGACTAACGACCGAGTTAATATTGGTCTTAAAGACAGGCTCTAAATACAATCGCGTCTTGTCGTTCAATGCATAACCCAAGGCTAGGCGTGCTTGGTAGTTCCAGATTATGCGCCGACTGATATCCTGCTTGACGATTGCTGATTGTCGGTCGGTATCCAAGTACTGTCCCGTGGAGGCAATCAAGATTCCGGCTGAGAAGCCCGTCCGAATTCCCAAAGACCAGGGCCCTTTTTGGAATGTGTAACCAATAGATACAGGGATTTCTACATACTGAAAGGTTGTGCGCTCGTTGAGAGGATCAACTGGCTTTTCGATCGAGATTGTTGTTGTGTCGTAGGCAAACAGAATGAGTGAATCCTCATCCAAAGTTTCAGAAATCACATACTCCCAATAGCCAAATGTTCCCGTGCTATCTTTTTCCTGCACCCATAAGCTGTCGGCATTGAAATGAGTAGTTTCTATCGAGGTGTAGATCGGTGTTTCTGTTGTTGTACTCTCATAGTATTCAAGTGGAGAATAGTTGTTCGTTTCCGAAATCGAGTACCAGTTCAATCCGATTGAATAGTTCAAACGACTAGGTTCATAAATTGCTTCAAATCCAATCTCCGGAGACCAGCCAACGCTTTCCTCTTTGTTGCGAAGAGCAGCGTAGCCTTCGGTTCCTTCCTGTGTTGATCTCAACGATCGCACATTGTACCCATATCCTGCATGGAGCTTGATTTCCCAAAAGCTTGCTCTATAGCGATCTACAGGAAGTAACTGAGCATTAAACCCGAAAGGCTGCAAATCGTAAATGGCCAAAGCCGGAGGTAAAGTTAGCAATGCCATTATTCGGCCTGATTCAACTATCGGTGCACCTCTCTTCTCCATCGACTTATGATCCTTTGCTGTAGCAGTTTCTTCTTCCTCGCTATGCATACTTGCAGCTGCAAGAGTTGATTCTGTGACTTTGGCCGACTTCGCCGACTTGTCAGTTCCTTCAAGCGGAATGTTATTTACATTATTTGGAGAAGTGTGACTTACGTTGCCTACTGAACTCGCTGGCGTTGTCTCAGGCGAAGTCAAGTTGGCCTGTGCTTCGGCTGGATACTCATCCTTGACTTTTGGAGGGTTGGCTGCTGTAGTTTCGACAACCTTCTTTGCATTATGTCGTGCTTGATTGTTTGCGGCAGTTTGCGTTTGAATGGCCGGTGGTGAGTTGACTAAAGACGATGTTTGAACACCTAGATCATGTGTTTTTTGGTTGTATTTAGGATTGTCGGTTCCTTGGAGTTTCGCTGTTTCCTCATTTGCCGAAGGCTTGAGCATTGCCATAGTTGAAGTGGAAATAGGGGATGTCATACTCGCCTCAGAATTCAATTGAGAACGTGTTGCGTGAAGGACTTCATTTTGGGTGAGTATTGAGGCCGAATCATGCGTGCTGCCCATGAAGTAGAAAGCTCCGCACATCGCTCCACCGAGAAGCAATAGGCCAAGAACTCCTAAAAACCAGAAACCTCCTCGAGAGGACTTGCCCTCGATCAAAGCTTCGGCCGCAACCCAAGAGGCAGGGCTATATGCAGCCGCATGACCTTCGAGTTTCTCGCGAAACATTTTATCTAATTTGTGCTCACTCATTTCAGTGGTGCAGTTTTTCGAATGCCTAGTACTTTTTGAACTTGTTCTTGTAGTATCGAGCGTGCTACCGATAGGTGCCATTTCGAATTGCCCTCGGAAATCTTCAGCATGGCAGCAATCTCCTTGTGGGAATAGCCGTCAATGGCGTACAGATTGAAAACACTTCGTCGTAGGTCGGAAAGCATATCGAGCATCAATAACAAGTCTTCAGCACTAAAACGTTCATCCGCTTCATTCCAATCAACACCTTCATGGTTGACGGCATCAGCAAAATCCACAGGAGTGCTCAGTTCCTTGTGTTTCTTGTTCTTTCTGTGGTCGTCTATGACTGTATTGATCATTATTCTTTTACTCCAGAACGGATACTTATCAGCGGGATTATTACTTAAAAATTGATCTAATCCGTTCAGTATTTTTAAAAAAGCCTGGTTGACCAAAGCCACCCCGTCTTCCTCATTGTTATGGTAACGCATGGCCACACTCATCAAGGTCCCATAAGAAACCTTGTACAGCTCATGTTGAGATCGACGATCCCCTTTTGAGCACGTTGCAAGCAGTGTGTCCGTTATTTTCATAAAAAAAAAAGCGCGGCAACTCAATGGTCGCCGCGCTCGTAATGGTAGTTACAGTTTAATAACTCGCTCCTGAAGTTGTGTGTGCTCTCCAGTGATCGATATCATGTAAATTCCAGCTTCAAGCCCCATTAGATCTAGATTCTTTGTAGAAAGTCCAGATGAAATTGACCATTGCTGAGAACTTAATTGTTGTCCGTTTATCGAGTACAGTTTTACCTGCAAGGTCTCTGCCTGAGTGGCGCTCAACGAGATCGATACATTGTTGTTTGCCGGATTTGGATAAACCTGAACGTCTTGTACGTTGGCGATTTCTTCCACTGAATCAGCTATGTCTTCAACAATGTTGATGGTGAAACCTTCCGTAGGAGCCATGCCCACACCGTCCCCAACAAAACCTGGGAATAAGAATGTTCCAACTGAGTCGCAATATGTGTCTTCGCAGATAATCATACCTGCCGATGCCGATGTTACAGTCAAGCATATAGCATACGGTCCGTCCTCTTCATACGTGTGAGTAGGGTAGGCCTCTGTGCTTGTCGTACCATCACCAAAATCCCACAGGTATTCCAAGTTCATACCAGTCGATACATTCACTGCCCAAATCGTATTGCTCAGCGAGTCGGGGAATAGGAAGAAGTTCGACATACACAATGAATCATTGCCATTGCCGTAGAAACAAGATCCGTCATCAATCGTTGCTAAGTAGTCAAAGTTCACCGCCAATGGATCAGTACAACCGTAAACGTCTACCGGAAGACAGTCGTCTGTATTGATACCAAATGTGAAGACACCACCTGAACCGGATGCCAAAGTCGTTGTGTAAACTTCACCATTCACTTCAATAGTCAACTCAGCACCGTTCCATCCATCGCCGAATGAATCCATCATATAGATGTCATAACATCCGTCTTCTAAACACAGAGCATCGGTAGTAATACTGTTGTCCTGGTAGTTACCAAAGTACAATGAATCTGATCCGATAGTCCATCCGATTTCATCGCCCCAAATACTTGTAGCCATTGTAAATACGACTAAGTTGTCATCGCAATCCTCAGCATATATACAAGATCCATCGTCTGCAGTTGCGTTGGCGTTGAAGTTTATGGCCAAAGGATCGGTACATCCAAATACATCAGCTGGGTCACAAGGACCATCGTAAGCATATGACGCACCATCGCATTGAGCCCAACAAATGTTGGTATATGTTGTTAACACCGAATCACCGGTGAATATATCAAATGAATAGGCGCATACTGGCTCGTAGTCTTGCGTGCATTCGCAACCGTTGTCGAATATGCACGATCCATCATTGTAAGTTGCCTCTGAGTTGTAATTGATCGCAGTTGGGACCGTACATCCACCAATAGGCTCTTCACAGTCATCTGTATTGATACCAAAAACGTCCATAGCATAATTTCCAGTAGGCAATTCGCCCGTTGAAATCACGACGCCATCAACGATCACGTTGATATTGCCACCACTCCATCCGTCTCCAAAGCCGTCGAACATGTGCAGTTGGTAGCAGCCGTCGGTCAGACAAGCATACGAGTAATAGATCGTACCATCTGGACCGTCATACAATTCGCTGTACAATACATTCATTGAATCTGAACTTGTAACATACCAGCTCATCTCTTCGGACCAGACGCCAACTTCTATTTCAAAAACCACCAATGTGTCGTCGCAATCCTCCGCTAGTATACAAGAACCATCGTCGATCTCAGCCTCCGAATCGTAGTTCAAAGCATTGGAATCAGTACATCCTTCGATAGGACAAGCGCCATTCAGACTGAAATTAGTCGATTCGCTGCTCAAGCCATCATCTAGAAAATCGGTAGCAATTTGAGCACCGCCGATGTTAATCCAGTAGTAACCGCCATACCATCCAGTGCCGTTTGAATTACTCATGTTTACTTCATAGCATACATCTTCTTCAAGGCAGATTGGAATGTATTCTATCACCAGATCGTCAAAGCCATCCTGCTCAAAAATCACTTCTCCATCACCAAGAATCTGAATGCCTACGTTACCACCGTTTTGGAAGGTGCATACATAAAGTGTTGCATCAACGTTGTCGCAGTAATCGCACGAACCGTCATCGTACGTTGCATTTTCGTCGTAGTTGTTAGCCGTGGAGTCCATACATCCGCCAATTACCTCGTTTCCGCAGTAGTTGAGGTCTAGGTCAATTGTGCCAAAGAGTTCTACTTGGCCAGTATTGCTCACAATATTTCCCTCACAGTTCGTAATAGATGAAGTTGCAAAAACCCCATTATCCGATAATTCGAATTGGACAGAGTAGTATCCTCCTCCCCAAGTCACGGCCGAGGCCGACTGACCGTCGCTGAGTAGAACATCTACAGTCACTGTGTTTTCTCCTAAGTTGAATACATTGCCATGCACAAATACGTAAGATGAATCTTGGGCAAGCAGCGAGCCTGCGAAGATCATGAACAGCATGAGTAGTCTAAATTTTTTCATAATTCTATTGTTTCTTGCTTGGTTTAATAGTTTCGTTCAGTAGCGCTATCGATTATAAAGACGCGAGTTGAATCCAATAAGTTGGACTTCCGGAAAATTAATTCAATATTTCTCGCTAGACCCACCATTACTAGCCGGAATCAGCGCACGTATTGAAACGCTATTTCTGATCTTTCAGCCAATCGACCATCTTCCGCACCGCTTTTCCGCGATGACTGATCTCATTTTTCTCCCCCTTGTCCATTTCAGCAAAAGTTCGGTCGTAGCCATCAGGTTGAAATATAGGATCGTAACCAAAGCCTTCTGCGCCCGACTTTTTCTTTCGAATGGTCCCTTTCGCAATGCCCTCAAAGACATATGATTCATTATTTAGCACAAGGCAAATGGCTGTTCGGAACTGAGCATGGCGGTTTTCCGTGTTCTTGAGATTGGCTAGGACTTTGGCCATATTGTCTTCCGAATCTCGCTGCGGTCCGGCGTAGCGCGCCGAGTAGACTCCAGGCTCATTGTTCAGTGCCTCGATTTCTAGCCCCGTGTCATCCGCAAAGCAATCGACTTTGTAGTGGGTCGCAACGTATTCTGCTTTTTGCCGAGCATTGCCTTCCAAGGTGCTCGATGTTTCCTCCAATTCCTCATGGCAACCAATCTCCGCAAGCGATAGGATTTCGTACTTTTTTTCCAAAAGCTGGGCGATTTCCTTCACTTTGTTCTCGTTGTTCGTCGCAAATACAATTCTTCTCATCCTTGCCTTCTTATTAGTTTACCCGTTTCCGTTTCTTCAAACCGCTCGATATAGTCAATCTGCACCGGCATCTCTATCGATGTGAGCACCGTGCCAAACGCCTCCAGCATGCCCGATTCAATCTGCTCATCCAACCGCTCGCCTTCCAAGACAAGCACCGGACGCTCGCCAAATTGCTCATCTGTGGTCTTCCCTATATAGTACCGACGAAATACAAATCTTGAGATCTTCTTCTCTATGTCTTCAGGTAAGAGTTTGAGTCCGCCACTATTGATGACATGGTCACGCCGACCTAAAATTTTAAATGCTCCAGCTGAGTTGAATGCCGCCATGTCGTTGGTGACTATAAGCTCTGCACCCAAATGTTCGGCCTCGATTATCAGGCAATTTTCGGCGTCTTGCGAGAGCTTGATCCCACGTAAAGCAGAGAAGTGGTCACTTGCATTTTTCCCATTCACCGCGCGTATGGCAATGTGAGTGATAGTTTCTGTCATACCATAGGTCGCAAAACACTGCGGTTTGTGGTCCTTTAGTTCATTTTCTAATATGTCAGGTATAGCGGCCCCGCCAATAATCAACTGTTTGATTTTACTGAAGGTGGTTGGAAAACGTACCAGCGATTGCTCCACTTGGTAGGGTGTCATGGCCGCAAAATCAATATCACCTCCCACATTCTTCAATGCATCGGCATTGGGTTGGGCTAGTACGAGATTCCATTCGTTGACTAGCGCTCGGATCACCATCATTTTGCCAGCGATGAATTGGGCGGGCAGGCAAAACAAAGCGGTGATTCCGGGGGTGAGGCTGAATGCTTCGTGGGTTAGCCTAGCACTTGCCTCCACATGCGGCCGCTGCAGCTGGATTTCCTTTGGGGTCCCTGTCGAACCTGATGTACGCGCAATCAAAGGGTTCATTTTACTTTGCCACTGGTTGATGGTGCGCGCAACTTCTTGTTGCCAAGGACCTTCCCCACGAAGAATCTCGACCAATTCCCGCCACTCCTCGTGGTCAAATTTCCTCGCCTTATAGCTTATCCAGGCCATTCCAAAATGAATTAAAGTCTACTTGTTTGCTCGGACGGTGAAACAATTGCTCCCCTGATAATTCAAGTCTGCTAGGCGCATTGTTCTCAAAAAGCTGACCAGTCCCCAAGCCCTGTGGCAATGGATTGTCCTTTGTCGCTGTCCACTGAGCGATGGCGTTCAATCCGAGATTCGATTCCAAGGCCGATGTAGCCCACCATGCGCAACCTTGATTGCCAGCCAATTCAATCCACTCATTACATGAGGAAAAGCCTCCTAAAAGGCTAGGTTTCAGAATGATATATTGTGGCTGAATGGTATTCAGTAGGTCTTGTCTTGTAGCGCGGTCATGCACGCCAATTAGTTCTTCATCCAAGGCGATGGCTAGGGGAGTGGTCGCACATAATTTGGCCATTTCTTCCCAATTTCCAGCTTGAATAGGTTGTTCGATGCTGTGTAAATCGAGCTCAGCGAGTTGGGCCAATTTGGTCCAAGCGTCCCGCGCAAAGGCACCATTGGCATCTACGCGAATTGTAATATCATTTGCGCTGTGTCGCTCCCTAATTAACCTCAAAATATCGAGCTCAGTTTTAAAATCAAGGGTGCCAATTTTAAGCTTCAATGTTGTGAAACCCAGTTCGAGCTTGGAGGAAATTTGATCAATCATGTAGGTCGAATCTCCCATCCATATCAGTCCGTTTATGAGTTGCCCACTCAAGCCTTCGGCAAATGACGAATCGAAGTAATGTTGATCTCGGGTCGTATGTAAGTCGGCAAAAGCCGTCTCCAAAGCCATTCTTACTGAAGGCGTATCGATGTAGGATGCTGGATTGAGGTTACCTGCCATTAAATCGCTGATTGCTCTTTCCACTTGCGCTTCCGTTTCAATGCTCAAGCCGAATATTGGTGCGATTTCGCCGAGGCCGTAATCGATAGAAGAAAGGGAGTTGCTCAGGCGTATATACCACACGTCTTTGGTAGTCAGTGTGTTGCGGCTAGTTGTTGCCGGACGAATAAATTTTAGTGCATGTTTACGAATCTCTGCCTTAAGACTTGTCATTCTCTCCTGATAATCTATGAATTACCCACTCAACGGGTCCAAAGTTATGCTGTTTTTTCCAGAGAACTGCCAGCACAAAAAGTAAGATAGTAACGCCTAAAGTGACGATTAGGGCAACCTCGTAGGAGTCGTAGGTATTGGAGTTAAATCCGAAAATGAGCAGACAGCCAATGCACAGGTGGGCGATATAGAGGCTTTGTTTCATGGAGCCAATGGTCGCGACTAATTTGAGGCTTCGTGCGTTTTTGTATTTCGTTCCGATTGCTACTAGGAAATTGACAAGAAGAATAGAAAGCGCGGTGCCAAGTACGATGAAGGCCGGTGTTTGGACTATCCACAGTAGTTTGAAAGGAAGGTGTGAGCCAGCGGCCGACATATTGGCTTGAGGATTGAGGAAAATCCAAATGAAGTGAATGACGAAGCCTAAAATCAGACCGGCGATTCCGACGATATTGTTCAATTTCACGATACGTCTTTGCATGATGTCATTTCGTGCGAAGATCATGCCGGCCATGAAGAAGCCACCCCAGGGAATAAGTGCGTAGTAGCCACTAACTGCCACATTGGTCATGTAGTTGAGGATCGTCAAAGGGTTGATAACGTCCAAGGAAAGTCTGGAAGGTCGAAGGTTTATATCGCCAAATTGGTTCACAAACACGGCGGCCAAGAAAATCAGCACCATCATGGATTTCAGAATATTCGAATTGAGCTGAGCCAAGAAAGGAGCAGCAATGAACATAATTCCAAGTAAGACCAAGATGTTAACCGGCCAAATAAGTGAGAATCCCAAACCGAGCATCAGGAAGACGGCTCCTTTGCGCAAAAAGTATCTTTTCTTGCTTCGACTTTTTCGACGCGCTCCGTGCATGGTGATGGTGACCAACATGCCAGAAACAAATACGAATAAGCAGCCCCAGATGTCTCTGATCATATCGTGCTCTAGTGCCGAAGTTTTGGTGAAAACATGGTTGAGCACCAGAACAAAACTCGTAAGGAAGAGGCCCGGAAGTGCTAGCGCATTGGCTAAGTCAAGTCCGGCTATCCGAGTTGATTTCATGGGTTATTGATTTAGTCAGGTCTCGCAAATGTAGTGAATGCGATTTGAACGATTATCACTGCGTTTTAGCAGGGCGACAAGCTTCTAAAAAACGACCTGTGCAAAGAAGAAGACCAGGGAAAAGGCAAACGTACCCAAGGCGATCTTCTTTAATTCCGGATCGAGTTCACCTTCGTCCTTGACGCCATACACCACCTTGAGATTCTTGACAAATAGGATGGCTGGTGCGAAGAGTATCAGTTGGCCCGGGTGGTGGAAAGTAGTCATGAAATAGGCCGTGACACACGCCCATCCAGTCAATAGCAATCCGGCGTGATAGGTCTTAGCGTTTTCGATGCCCATTTTAACTACCAGTGTCGTTTTTCCCGAAGCGGCATCGTTTTTATAGTCACGCATATTGTTTAAATTCAATACGGCTGTAGCAAACAATCCGATGGCAGCAGCTGGCAACAAGTGCAAAGGAAAAAGGAATTGAGTGAACAAAAACACCGTTCCCAGTACGCCTACTAGTCCGAAGAAAACAAAGACAAAAAGATCTCCGAATCCAGAATAGCCATAAGCACGATCACCCATCGTATAGGCCAGTGCCGCCCAGATCGCCAGAAGTCCAAGGCCAAGCATTCCCCAAAACCAGAAGTTGGTCAAGATGCTTTCAAACGATGCATTAAGGAGGGCTATTCCACTCAATAGAGCTAGGATCGCAACCAAAATTAGCGCCTTTTTCATCTGTGGTTCGGTGATGTCCTGCTTTTGCATAGCCCTTTTCGGACCAATGCGCTCTTCGTTGTCGGTCCCTTTCTTGAAATCACCATAATCGTTGGCAAGATTCGACAATATTTGCAGCAATATGGTCGTCAAAAGCACCAAGGAAAAGATGAGGGAGAAGTTGGAGCTATACTCCCAAGCTAGTGCTACTCCAGTTATTGAGGAAGACATGGCCAGGGGAAGTGTGCGCAGTCTCATGGCGCCAATCCAAACAGATACTTTTTTCATAATTGGGATCAAAAGTATGGAAAGCTAAATAATCGTAACTTCGTTTTGCGCTCAGAAAGTTTTTGATACAGATGAAACCAACAGTTTTCAAAACGAACAAGGCCATAACCACCCTGGAAGAATCTAACATTGTGTTGATTGAATTGACGCAAGGCGAAGATTTATCCCTCGATGAGACATTGGAGATTTTTAATTGGGTACGGGACAAAGTAGGCAATCAAAAGCATTACCTCATTGTTGAAGCTGGCTTTGGATCGACCGCAGATCCATCGGTCCGTGATTGGCTCAGTAGTGAAGAACGCCTGGATGCCATTGGAGCCGATGCATTCGTTGTCAATTCTATTGCGCACAAAATCGTCGTTAACTTCTACTTGAAGTACAACAAGCCACAGCATCCAACAAAGGCTTTTACCACTGTCGATGACGCCAGAGTATGGATCAAAGAGCAAATCGCAGCCCAGAATAGTTGATCAAGGAAACTTAGGGAACTTTTGAAAATCAGGATCCCGCTTTTCTAAAAAAGCATTCTTTCCTTCTTGAGCTTCTTCCATCAAGTAGTACATCAAAGTAGCATCTCCTGCAAATTCCATCAGTCCACGCTGACCGTCCAACTCGGCGTTCAATCCGCGTTTGATCATGCGCAAAGCCAACGGACTTCTCTTCATAATGGTCTCGCACCAACGAACAGTTTCGTTTTCCAATTCACTCAAAGGCACGACCTTATTTACCATACCCATCTTTTCTGCTTCTTCGGCCGTATATTGCTCGCACAGGAACCAGATCTCTCGTGCCTTCTTCTGACCTACGTGTCGAGCCAAATAAGAACTACCGAAACCAGCATCGAAGCTTCCTACTTTCGGACCAGTCTGACCGAAACGTGCATTGTCAGAAGCCAAAGTAAGGTCGCATACAACATGCAGTACATGTCCGCCCCCAATCGCATAGCCGTTGACCATCGCAATTACGGGCTTGGGAATAGAGCGAATGGCTTTGTGCAGGTCTAGAACGTTTAGTCGTGGTACACCATCCTCACCAATATAACCACCAACACCTTTTACATTTTGGTCTCCGCCAGAACAAAAAGCCTTGTCTCCTTCACCGGTAAACACTACCACTCCGATATCACCGCGTTCACGGCAAATTTCCATGGCGTCGAGCATTTCGATATTGGTTTCCGGACGAAAAGCATTGTATACTTCTGGTCGGTTGATGGTAATCTTGGCTATACCATTGTAAAACTCAAATCGGATATCTTCGTATTCTTTGATGCTTGTCCACTGTCTCATTGCTCGTTCTTTTTAGCGTCTATCAAGGTTTTAAAATAGTCTTTTAGGACTTTGTCGTTTTCTATTCTTGGGGTTATGACTTCAAGTATTCCACATTTGTCGGATCGATATAGGTTTTCCAATCCTTGATCCAATTCAGCGAGGTTTTCGGCGTGAAAATAATTCAAACCGTGCATGGCGGCCAAATTCTTCGCCCGCAAATGGTGCTTTGTTTCAAAATATTTCTCCAGCACAGGCGTAGAGGCGGGTCCGTCAATGATTCTGAAAATGCCACCGCCACCATTGTTGATGACGATAATCTTAAGCCATCGCGGTAAATTCTCGTTCCAAAGCGCGTTGGAATCATAGAAAAATGCAATATCCCCTGAAATCAAGGTGGTAGGTGTTTGACTCGCCGTGGCGGCACCCGAAGCTGTGCTCGTGCAACCATCGATTCCACTTGTTCCTCGATTACCGCTGTATTGAATGTTGTCTTTGGCGTCAAAAAGCTGAATGTAGCGCACTACCGAGCTATTCCCCATCTGTAAGTTGCTCCCAGGCGGAACTTTTCTCAGAACCCGTCCAACAACTTGAAAATCCGAAAAGCCTACTTGATCAACATATTCGTCGTGGGTCTTTTGATGTTTGAGATCACGCTGAATCCAATGCTGGTGATAGCAGCTGGGTAAACCTTCGTACACGGCGTTTAATTGTTTGAAGAAGGCACCTGGAGCACATCTTATACCTACGGACAGACATTGATATGTATCGATCAATTGGGGGTCGGGATCGACGTGCCAATGCTCCTGAATATCGTAGGACCGCAGCAGGGCCTTTATTTTTTTGGAGATGATGTGCGAACCAAGGGTGATCAATAAGTCCGGACGGAAGTTATCGTGATCCTCATCGTCAAAGCTCATGATCAGTCGGTCAATACAACCTATGAAGTTCTTGCTATGCAGATTCGACGTGGTCTCGGTCAGAACGGTGACGGCTGGATAAGAAGCAAATTTTTCGAGCTGCGATTGAAAATCGGGGTTGCGCTCTCCCATGCCTACCAGAACGAGAATCTTGGTGCACTCGTTCAATTTAGAAACGAGGTGCTGCAATTCACTCTTTTCCAATCGCGCACTGGTCCGACCTCTACGGATCAACCTAGCGTCGCTATCGCCTTGCGCTCCCTGGTATTCTTCATACAAGCTTTCCGCGAGGGGAACATTTATATGTATGGGACCAGATACAGGGTACCTTCCGCTGTCCAAAGCCTCCGAAATCAGGCGCTGATTATGCCATCCCGTATTCCCTTGTCCGTCGTCTTCCTTAAGTTGAATGCTCGACTTCACATGTTTGCCAAACAGGTTGGTCTGCATGATCGTCTGACCATCTCCTTGATTGATCCATTCTTCTGGCCGGTCGGCTGTGATCACCACTAGCGGAATACGCTGGTAGAAAGCTTCGGCAACGGCTGGACCGTAGTTGTAGGCAGCAGTCCCGCTCGTGCATACGACTGCTACTGGCGATTTTAACTGTTGCGCGATGCCGAGAGCAAAGTAACCTGCCGCTCGTTCGTCAACGATAGAATGACATTTGAATCGCCTGTCACTGGCAAAGGAATAGGTGAGCGGGGCATTTCGAGATCCTGGAGAAATGACGACATGTTTAACTCCAGCTTGGGCTAGGAGTTCAATTAGATCGCGGACAGATTTTTTGTTGGATAGCATCGGCTTGTATGGGGAAGCAAATCTCTACAAATTTTGCATAACCTTCAACAGGGTTTGGGCTTTCATTTCAGTTTCTTTCCATTCCAGTTCGGCTTGGCTGTCTGCAATTATTCCACCTCCTATATATAAGGAGGCTTTCGATCCTTCGAGTTTCAAGCATCGCAGATTGATGAATAGGTGCGTATGCTGCTCTGCGGTGGGGCCTATATAACCTGCATACAATTCACGATCATGCTTTTCCAGCTCGAGAATCTTATTGTATGCCAGATCTCTTGGCGTACCACAGATGGCCGGGGTCGGATGAAGGGCGTTGACCATGCTTGTGAGTGACCCTGTACTCTTGAATGTGTATTCGGTCAATAAATGTTCTACAGGACCTGCAGTCACGGTTTTTCGCTGACCTCGATGAATGGCAGAGGCAGACATTTGCGCTAGCTGAGTATCAATGTGATCACATACGAATTCATGTTCATCGACGTCTTTCCGAGACCAAGACTCCGAACTTCCTTGAGGTCGTGTTCCAGCCAAAGCCATCGTGGTGAATTGATCCTTCTCGCCCTGAATCAAGGTCTCGGGAGTAGCGCCAATCCACGTCCCACATGCCGGGTGAAATAGCAGGTAGGTTAAAGTTTTAGGGTATTGAGCGTGCAAGGCATAGGCCAACTTAAGCGGATCGAATTGATTGGGAAGTTCTTGGGTTTTCTTTCGAGAGAGAACGATTTTCTGGCAATCCGTATGCTGAAAAAGTTGGGACGCACTATCCAGCATTTGGGCGTAGCCTGGATCCATGTTCAAATCAAACGAATAAGGCAAGTCCTTTAACTGAATATCTGGTGGATTTATTTGCTGACGATGCTCTCCAATAATCTGATGAACCGGAGCTGATAAGTCGAATCCCTTGAAAATAAATGAAGCTTGCGTTGCATCGATATGCTCCTTTTCATCCCACAAACACGTGAAATGATTAGCGTGCGGAAGGGCAAAAAGTACAAATGGCAATTTCTTGGCCACTTGCTCGGCATATACACGCGTGGGATCCATCAAGGTTTTGGAATGATCATGACTGTGAGTCGGCTCGTACAAATCAACTTATCCTCTTCATCGACGATATCAATGTTCCATACATGAAGTTTCCCTCCTTTGTGAACTCGACGAGCTTTTCCCGTGACGACACCATCTTTCTTGCCGCGCACATGGTTGCCGTTGATTTCGATTCCTACCGATGCGTACTTGGTCGAGTCAATCGAAACGTGTGAACCTACGCTACCCAAAGTTTCGGCCAAGGCAGCCGAAGCACCTCCGTGTAACAGTCCGTATGGTTGATGCGTGCGGTGATCTACGGGCATTGTTCCTTCCACATAATCCCCATCAATCTTGGTGATTTCTATTCCTAGCGTCTCGCCGAGGGTATTTTTCCCCATGGCGGCTGCACTTTTAATTCGATCTTCCATCTACTTTCAGCCTTTGGGCCAAAGGTATTTAATATTTTTACGCACTTAAGAATAGCTATGCAGGAGAAAGTAAGAATAATGGTTGTCGAAGATGAAGAATCTTTGATGGATCTAATCACCCTCAATCTAGAACTTGAAGGCTACGATGTAGTCAAGGTTACCGATGGGGGAACAGCCATTGAAAAGTTCAAAAGCAATCGCTTTGACCTGGCTATTCTCGACGTGATGCTTCCTCGGGTGGATGGGTTTACGGTTTGCAAGACGGTCAGACTAGAAGGCAATAAAACCCCAATCCTTTTCCTCACAGCCAAGAACACAAGCAAAGATCGCGTCGAGGGATTGCGCATTGGGGGAGATGATTACTTGTGCAAGCCCTTTGATCTAGAAGAATTGCTCTTGCGCGTTGAGAAGTTGATTTCCCGCAATCCTGAGTCGAAAAAATCATTGGGAGAATTGGAGTCATTTGCCTTTGGACCGAATAACTATGTAGACTTTACCGCATTTTTCATTCGCGATCGCGATGGCGTCGAGCACAAAGTGACCCAACGTGAGGTGAAATTGCTCAAATTATTGATTCACAAAAGTGGAGAAGTGGTAAGTCGAGAAGAAATTTTAGAAACTGTTTGGGGCTACGATGTGTTCCCTTCTACGCGGACCATAGATAACTACATCCTTTCATTCCGTAAGCACTTCGAGGCTTTTCCACGGCAGCCAAAACACTTTCATTCGGTCCGTGGAGTAGGCTATAAATTCACGCCCTGAAAATATTTTTAAAAAAAATAGGCAACCCTTGAATTAAACCACGTCTTATTAATAGTTACGCAGTTTTCCAGGACTGCGTTGGTTTCAAAATTTTCCTTGCAGGTTTACAAAAAAGGGTCCATCGGATCCTTTTTTGTTTTTTATACCCCTCGGTTAATCCCTCTCTGTTAATTCATTTGGATATAAACCACCTTCTTCGTTTCAAAGAACTCCTCTTTGAAAATCGGTTGCAGGTCGAATACTTCGTGCGATCGATTGGCCAACTTCAACTCTTCCTGTAGGTCGCCCCCTTTCAGACAGAGAATACCATTGGGCATACCGTTGATCATTTCTTTTTTGAACTTGCCCTTGGTCCACGGAATGAATTTTTCCAATGAAGCTACGGCTCGACTTACGATGAAGTCAAACTTTCCAGGGATGTCTTCAGCGCGCGCATGGAGGGCCTCGTAATTCGTTAAACCTATCGCTTCGCTTACTTCCTTGACTACTTTGATTTTCTTGCCGACTGAGTCGACCATTACAAAATGGCTCTCAGGAAAAAGGATGGCCAGCGGAATTCCGGGGAATCCACCACCAGTGCCAATATCGAGAATGCGTGAACCGGGTTGAAAGCGAATCACTTTAGCAATGCCCAGTGAATGCAAAACATGGTGAATGTACAATTGATCAATGTCCTTCCTTGAGATGACGTTGATTTTTTGATTCCATTCGGCGTACAGTGGGCCGAGTGCCTCAAACTGCTCTTTTTGTCGAGCGGTGAGGTTGGGGAAATAGGAGGTAATAAGTTCTAGACCCATAGGTTCTAAAAAGACTCGCGCGTGTGTTTCATTAATTGGTAGAGGAACTCACGAGCTCTGAACAACTGCGCCTTGACCGTACCAAGCGGTAAGTCGAGTTCGGTGGCAATTTCTTCGTAGCTGTATTCCTTGAAGTACCTCAATTCAACCAACGTGCGGTAGCGAGGTTTTAGCTGTGTGACCACATCGCGCATCTTGCGAATACGTTCTGACTTTTCCATAGACTCCTCTGGGTCCAACTTGTCATCGCGGACAGCAATTCGCATGGAGTCACCATCTTCATTGGTAAAGCCAGCGTCCAAAGACAAGGCTTTGATTCTTTTCTTTCGGATGAAATCGATACAGTTGTTGGTGGCTATCTTGAATAACCACGTACTGAAAGCAAATTGCGGAGTATATTGATGAAGACGCTTGAAAGCCTTTCCGAATGCCTCAATAGTTAAGTCATCCGCATCGTCGCGGTTGTTCACCATTTTGAGTAGCATGAAATAGATGGATTCACGGTAGCGCTCCATCAACTCGCCATACGCTCGCTGATCCTTGTCCTCGATCGCACGAAGCACGAGTTTGTAATCGTATTTTCCTTTCTCGGAAAGATTTTCTCCTACATCCATTTTTTCGGCTTGATGAACACGTTTGCCACTCCTACAATTCCACTCGATAGAATTAACAAAATCTCTGAAACTGGAGAAGTCCAACCGACTCCTTTCAGTCCAATTTTTCTGCTTGAATGGCTAAAAATAACAATTTGACCAAGCCATCTCACACCCAGTGCTAGGAGAACCACCAACGTAGCAATGTTGAAACTGATCAAATAGGCTGCCAGTCCTAGCATTCCCACCCATGTCAATGGCCAAATCGAAAGTAATAATTTATGTTTTATTTTATAATGAGGCGCCGTCGTCACATGTCTGCGCTTCTGTTTGATCCATTCTCCCCAAGAACGCTTGGCCTCCGAAATCGTATGTGACTCGGGCGAAATAGCCACATTGGTGTTCTTTTTCGTTGCCGCATCTCGAATAAACAAGTCGTCGTCGCCCGATTGAAGAGAATAATGAGATTTGAAGCCACTCACGGCAAAAAAGGTCTCTTTTCGATACGCAATGTTTCGGCCCACACCCATGTACGGAATTCCCATTCGAGCAGCACCGATATACATCATCGCTATGTGGAAGGCATCCGATCGAATGAGCCAATTGAGCATGCCTTTTTCTGCTTTGTACGGACTTATTCCCAAGACAATCGATTTATCCTCTGAAAATCCTTCAACCATGTGTCGAATCCATTGATTGCTGCTGGGACGGCAATCGGCATCGGTCATTAAAAGATGTTCATTCTTGGCTCCTTTGATCCCCAAGGTAAGGGCAAATTTCTTGCCGGCCATGATTTGTTTGTTCTCGTCGATATCGACGACGTGCAGACGGGGATAGGCGACTTGGAAGGCTTTGAGGGTCTCCGCACTATCGTCCCAACTGGCATCATTTACGACGACCAATTCGAAATCGGGATAGTCCTGCTCCATGAGGATAGGAACGAGTGTTCGCAGATTTTTCTCTTCGTTTCGCGCGCAAACAACCACCGAGACGGGAGGTGAGTTATCGTGTGGAGTAGGGGCTTTGTACACACTTATTCTCAGAAATACAAAAACCAAGTATGCGAGTTGAATCACACCAAACGCGAGAAACACGCCTAGTAAAATTTGCTCATGTACTTGGAATTCGAAAAAGTGTAGCATACCTAGAATTAGGTGGCTAAAATATCCTTTGACCCTTTAAAGAAGAGCGAATCTACCGATTGATTTAATCGATTTATTCACACTAGCTATTTAAAAGACGAGATGTTATTCGTAGTTGTACTCGATGCGGTTTTCGCGATCACCATTGAGAATGAGTATCACAGTGCCATGCCCTTCATACTGAGCCGGAGAGACGTCGTACACCAATGTCTGCTCAATCAACGCCCTGCAATTATCGTCATGTGCATCATGCTCCAAAGTCAGGTTCATTTGCGCTGGCAAGCTCTTCATGTATGATCCGTTGCTCATCAAACGAAAATCATGCGTTTCACATCCGCCACTGTATTGGACAGATATCATGAGCTTATTTCCTTCCATAGAAGTTCCCGTAATAGTTATGGGATCTACTACTTTGGCTGCATACCCTTTGTCTACCTCAAGCTTGTTTACTTCCTCTGTCATGGTTTCTTGAGTCGATTTTACCTCCGTGGCAACAGCATCCTTCGATTTACATGAAGTTAGAATAGCCATAAAGGCAAATGCTAGTATAGTCGTGTGAATTTTCATTGTCCTTGTTTTCATTGTATTTGCATAAATCATGCCGACTTACTTTGTCGCGTTTTCCTTTTGTTTCTCTTTTAGGGCAAACCATTCGTCCCTCAGACGAGCGGCTTCCATAAAGTCCAATTCTCGCGCTGCCTTCTCCATTTGCTTCTGAGTCTGGGCGATTAAACTCGTCAATTGCTTTTCACTCAAGTAGGCGACTACAGGGTCGGCCGCTGCGCCTGCTGGCAGGTCTTCGGGACCAGTATAAGCTCGTTGACGCGAACTTACAGAATCAGATTGGTCGAGTATAGTTGAGTGTGTCTTTTTTATTTGAATTGGCGACAATCCGTGGAGTGTATTGTATTCCATTTGTTTCTCCCTACGCCTCAATGTTTCGTCCATAGTGGTTTGCATGCTCTCCGTAATCTTGTCGGCATAGAAAATCACCCGACCATTCACGTTACGCGCCGCCCTTCCTGCTGTCTGCGTGAGTGAACGGTTATTCCGCAAAAAGCCCTCCTTGTCTGCGTCCATAATCGCAACAAGCGACACCTCAGGAAGGTCCAATCCTTCTCGAAGCAAGTTCACCCCAATCAATACATCAAAGACGCCTTTGCGAAGATCAGCCAAGATCTCAACGCGGTCGAGTGTATGCACTTCGGAATGGATATACCGACACTTGATGTTGAGCTTGTCCATGAATTTGGCCAGCTCTTCAGCCATACGCTTGGTAAGCGTCGTTACCAATACGCGTTCCTGTTGGGCAATTGTTTTGTCGATTTCATCCAGGAGGTCGTCAACTTGATTCATGGACGGACGAACCTCAATAGGTGGGTCTAGCAGACCGGTCGGCCTGATCACTTGCTCCACAACCACTCCCTCCGATCTCTCCAATTCGTAATCAGCAGGTGTTGCACTCACAAAAAGAATCTGACCAGCAATTTCATTCCACTCGTCGTATTGGAGCGGACGATTGTCCAGCGCCGAGGGTAACCTGAATCCGAAATCGACCAGGTTAATTTTTCG
>JADFAK010000092.1 GCA_015665315.1 Flavobacteriales bacterium
TGAATGCCGAAGAATACGCTCAATTCCTATCCGATGCCAAAGCCCGCGGAATGAATGCCGAAGAATACGCCCAATTCCTAGCCGATGCCAAATCCAAAGGAATGTCAGCCGATGAATACGCTCAATTCCTAGCCGATGACGAAGCTCTGCGATTGGCCAATGAACAAAACAACAATGCCCGTGATCGCATGATGGGTCTGAAGGAAGATTTGAATGCGATGGAAGCCGATGAATCCAAAAATCAGTTAAGAAGCGCCGACGACCAAAGTCAGCTCCTTGGCCAACGTTCAATGGACGGGTCAGATGCGGAAAAGATATTCTTCGCCTTCGACCAAAGCTATATCGGCATTTCAGCAGCCAAAGTACTGGATGAAATTATTGCCGAAATGAAAGCCGATCCAAGTGTAATTCTATACGTAGATACACACTGCGACGCTCGTGGAACAGATGGGTACAACGACTACCTCAGTGAAGATCGTGCTATCGAAATCAAGAAGTACATGGTATGGAAAGGCATCGATAAAGAAAGATTGCAGTTCAACTGGTACGGGGAGGAAAAACTCGTTAACCAATGCGACAACAACACTTCATGCTCGTCCGAAGAACATAAACTCAACCGACGTGCCGAACTATTCCTGAGCAATCAGGATGTAGCAACAAGAAAATAATAGAATTTCGATAAAACAGAATCCCGCATGAGTCCAGACTTGTGCGGGATTTTTCTTTTACGCCTTGCTCAACTTGACCATATTACTCATCCCTTGCTCCGCAATAGGCATCGATGCTACGTTGATCACAAAGTCCCCTGTCTGCAAGTACCCTTCCTTCCGGAGTATATACTTGATGTCGGCAATCGTATGGTCTGTACTTACCATCTTGTCGTAATAAAAAGCTTTTACGCCCCAAACCAAATTCATCATGGTCAGGATTTTTTTATTCCCGGTAAAGATGTAGGTAATGGCTTTTGGGCGCTGACTAGAAATCTTAAATCCCGTGTATCCCGAAAAAGTCATGGTGACAATCGCCTTGGCCTGCGTTCTACTCGCTAGTCGGCATGCACTGTAACAGATCGAATCTGTGATAAATCGATCCTTAGCCGATTCCTCAGGAGGATTTTCATGATGGTACAAGTTGTCGTACTTCTCTACCTCATCGATAATAGAGCTCATCGCCTTGATCACATCCACGGGGAATTTACCCACCGATGTCTCAGCACTCAACATCACCGCATCTGCGCCATCCAATACTGCATTGGCCACGTCGTTTACCTCAGCTCTTGTCGGAGTGATATTATCTATCATACTCTCCATCATTTGCGTAGCTACAATAACCGGCTTAGCACTATTGATACACAAGCGAATCAATTTCTTCTGAAGAATAGGAACGTTTTGCATCGGAATCTCCACGCCAAGATCACCTCGCGCTACCATCAAAGCATCTGTCTCTTTGATAATGTCTTCAATCTCCTCAATCGCCTCGGGCTTCTCAATTTTGGCGATTACTCGAGCGTGTTTCTTTCGCTTGGCAATAAGCTCCTTGAGCTCAATTATATCTCGTGCATTGCGCACAAATGACAAACCAATCCAATCAACGTCGTGATCCAAAGCAAATTCCAAATCACGCATGTCCTTCGCCGTTAACGAGGGCAAAGAAATCTTCGTGTCCGGTAAATTAATTCCCTTGCGAGAGGTAAGAATTCCACCGTGAATGACCTCCAGCTTAACCGTCGTGTCCTGATCAGTCTCCAAAACTTTCAACTTCAACTTTCCGTCGTCAAGCAACACTATTTCCCCTGCCTCAACGTCGTGCGCAAAATCCAAATAGTTTGTCGTTATCTCATTCAGGTCAGATTGATGTTCACTCGCGCGAATAGTTACCGTAGTCCCGTTGACAAGCTCAATGCCACCGTCACGAACTTGCCCAATCCGCAGTTTCGGACCTTGCAAGTCGGCCAAAATCGCCGTGTTGTACATCTCCTCCTTGTCAATCTCGCGCACGTTTTTGATCACCTCCGCATGGTCTTCATACTTTCCATGGGAAAAATTCAAACGCACGACATCAACACCTTCCAGGATGATTTGTCGCAGTACTTCTTTATCACTCGTCGCGGGACCAATGGTCGCAACGATTTTAGTTCGTTTCATACAATGCAGGTTATTCGAAGATCAGGTTATCCTTCGATTTGAGGCCGTTCACTTCAACATCAAATGTACCGATAACATGCGGAATCTTTCGGATTGTTCGAAGGATCTTCGCATGTTCCGTTTGGTTGTTTTCAATCTTCAGCAAATAATCCATTTGTTTCAATTCAGGAAGCAGTATGCCACTAGCGACTCTGTTTTTAATCAAATAAATCGAGGTTAAATCTTCCGGCACTTGGTAATGGTACATAGGAAAATAGACCGACCCATGAGAAAGCTGAATTTCAAGATCCTCTGTCCACTCAAGCCCGTAATCCAAGGCTTTATTAAGCATCCAGCACATGCGATAGTCCTTCTCATGGCAGCTGATACCCAAAACTAGGAAATCAAAATCATATTCAACCTCAAGCTGAAAAGCCATAACACAAAGTTAATCTCCTACGCTCAGGTCTCATTAAAATTGTGCGGAGTTGTTACAATGTCCTTTGTTCATAGCGATTTCAGGCAGTCAATTCTATGTACAATGTGAATTATTTAGCACAAGGCAAATGTGAAAACGCTCTAGTTCTCCTCCAATTGCTCCCACGCCTGGCGAGCTGCCGTCTGCTCTGCCGCCTTTTTCGACTTTCCCGATCCACTTCCGTAAGCTTTACCGTCCAGGCGCACCTCAATCTGGTAAAATGACTTGCCCGCCTCTTGCTGCTCTCCAATAACTGCAAATGAAAGATTGATTTTGTCTTTCTGGCAGTACTCGTGCAACTTGCTCTTGAAGTCAACATCCAAATGAACCATCTTGTCCAAGTTGTTTTTCTTCAGCAATTTGAGGAATATTTTCTCGGTGAAATGGTAGCCATTTTCAAGATAAACTGCTCCTACCAATGCCTCGAAAGCATTTCCAATGATAGATTGATGAAGGACTTGCTTGCCCAGGTTCAACTCCAATTGCTGCGGTAAGTCAATTTTTTCTCCCAGCGCGTTCAGCGTTCTCCGACTTACGACTTTGGCTTTCATTTTGGTGAGCTGACCTTCATCCAACTTTGGAAATTGGTCGTACAAATAATCAGCTACAATCAAATCCAAGACCGCATCTCCCAAAAATTCGAGACGTTCATTGCTGTTTTTAATCCCCTTGTTGTTCCGCTTTGAGGCCGATGAATGCCTAAATGCTTGCCGATATAAATTGGTCTGCGTAGGAGAAAACCCAAGATGCTTGCGTACGTACGCAGTAATTTCAGGATGTTCAGATTTCTTCTTGAAAAGTCGCTTAAACCACAAGGCTTAATACTTTTTGAAAATGGCAGCTGTGTTGTGACCTCCAAACCCAAAAGTATTACTCATCGCCGCTCGTACAACACGCTTTTGCGCCTTGTTGAAGGTGAAGTTTAACTTTGAATCTAGTTCCGGATCAGCGTTTGCCCAATTGATTGTTGGAGGGACAATGTCCTCCTGACATGCTTTGATACATGCGATCGCCTCAATGGCTCCAGCCGCTCCCAATAAATGACCAGTCATAGATTTGGTCGAAGATATATTGAGATTGTATGCGTCGTCGCCAAACACATCTTTAATCGCTCGCGACTCAGCTACGTCCCCAAGTGGGGTAGAGGTGCCATGAACGTTGATGTAGTCGATCTCGTTGCGGTGCATCTCAGCATCCTCCAAGGCGTATCGCATAACGCTTGATGCACCTATTCCTTCTGGATGAGGTGCCGTCATATGATAAGCATCAGCCGAAAGCCCACCACCGGCAAGCTCCGCTAGAATATTGGCTCCACGCGCCAGCGCATGGTCCAGTTCTTCCAAAATAACGCAACCAGCTCCCTCACCCAATACAAAACCATCTCTGGTCGAGTCAAATGGACGAGATGCGCTTGCGAAATTCTCATTGTTTGTAGATAACGCCTTCAACGCATTGAATCCGCCCACTCCTGCTTCGTTAACCGCTGCTTCAGAACCCCCAGTCACCATGACCTTAGCTTTGCCAAGGCGGATGTAATTGAATGAGTCTATAAGAGCGTTGGTCGATGAAGCACAGGCCGAAACCGTGGTGAAGTTCGGTCCTCTAAAACCATACTTAATTGAGATATGACCGGAAGCAATATCGGCTATCATCTTAGGAATAAAGAATGGGTTAAATCGTGGTGTTCCATCTCCAAGAGCAAATGCCATGCATTCGTCCTGAAAAGTCTTCAATCCACCAATTCCCGATCCCCAGATAACTCCAACACGGCTGAGATCAACCGAGTCCAAATCAATACCTGAATTCTTTATGGCCTCCTCCGCGACAACCATTGCATACTGCGAGAATTGATCCAGCTTACGACCCTCCTTTCGATCAAAATGATCCAAATAGTCGAAACCTTTCACCTCACAAGCAAATTGTGTCTTGAATTTTGAAGCATCAAATTGAGTTATCATGGCAGCACCACTCGTCCCTAATATTAGGTTTTTCCAATACTCATCTGCAGTATTGCCTATTGGGGTGAGCGCACCAAGTCCTGTGACAACTACTCTCTTTAGCTCCATAAGGAAAGAGGGTTACTTAACGTTTTCTGTGATGTAGGTGACCGCTTGGCCTACTGTGCTGATCTTCTCCGCTTGATCATCTGGAATAGCAATATTGAATTCCTTTTCGAATTCCATTATCAACTCCACTGTATCGAGAGAGTCAGCGCCAAGGTCATTTGTGAAGCTTGCTTCGAGTGTAACTTCGCCCTCGTCAACTCCTAATTTGTCAACTATAATAGCTGTTACTTTTGATGTGATATCAGACATCTTGATACTGTTTTGAATCGTTTAAAATCGGGTGCAAATTAAGTAAAACTTGCAGACCAAAACAAAAATTTAATAATCCTTTGAAAATCTTTGCCAGATTTGACTAGCCTTCAGCACGTTTAGTGCATAAACATTATTTCTTCCAATGACTTTCGGCTCAACTCCGGAACCTGCGCATCTTCGGCCGGATGCCCCACTGGAATCAAGAGATAAGCCCGCTCGTTTGGCGGCCGGTCCAAGGCCTTTTCTAAAAAGTTCATCGGACTCGGTGTGTGCGTCAATGCTACAAGTCCGGCGTAATGGATCGCCGCTAATAAAAATCCTACAGCGATGCCTACCGACTCATTTACATAGTAATTGGTGTGTCGTTCTCCCGCCTCATCCAATTCGTATACCTGCTTAAACACAACAATCAAATAAGGAGCAACATCGATAAATTCCTTGATATGATCTGTCCCGAATTTTTTTAAATCCTCCAACCAGGTCTCGCTCATTCGACCATGGTAATTTTCAAACTCTTCCTTTTCGGCCAATTCTCGGATGTGATGCTTCAATTCAGCATTGCTTATCACCCCAAAGGTCCACGGTTGCTTATGAGCTCCTGAGGGTGCTGTTGAGGCTGCATGGATGATGTTGTCAAGCACTTCCCGACTCACCGGTCGATCCGAAAATTCGCGCACGCTGCGGCGCTGATTCATGTACTCGAAAAATTGCCGACTCCTCGTCAACATTTCTTCCTCTGAATACCCTAGAGGTTCGTAGGGTTTGAAATCTTTATTATCCCTTTTCATTGCATCTACAAAATAAAACTCCGCACTTACAAAGTTCACCATGTGAAATGTAGGCTATCGACTCAATCCGATCTACCTTTATTTCATCATCTAAAAATAAGCAGTTCTTGTAAACTGTGAATGTTGCTTGTAAAATCGCCCCAGCGGGGGCGATTTTACTACTATTTGCGAAGATTTTCGCGAATGTCTTTTAAGAAGTCAGAGGCGTAAACAAAGTCGTCCAATTCTTGGTTTCCACTGTTCAAGATGTCCTCACGAGTGCCCTTCCACCACAATTTGCCCTCATTCACAAAATTGATATGGTCGCCTATCTCAATCACCGAGTTCATGTCGTGAGACACTACAACTGTCGTTATATTATACTCGTAAGTTATCTCTTTGATCAAATTGTCTATCACAATGGCCGTCTGTGGATCCAACCCCGAATTCGGCTCGTCGCAAAACAAGTATTTCGGATTCATCGCTATGGCGCGCGCTATGCCAACTCGCTTCTGCATTCCTCCTGAAATCTCCGAGGGGAATAATTGATTGGTTCCCTCCAACTCAACTCTCTTCAAACAAAAATTCGCTCGCTCACGCATCTCCTCAGGTGTACCTGCCGAAAACATAGTGAGAGGGAATACGACGTTTTGCTCTACCGTAAGCGAGTCAAACAAGGCACTGCCCTGAAACAACATGCCCAGCTCTTTCCGAATCTCCTTGCGGTCTTTGCGCTTCATGCCAGAAAAGTTTCGTCCGTTGAATTCTACGCTGCCTGCATTGACTTCGTGCAGACCAACAATACACTTCGTAAGGACAGATTTTCCCGAGCCGCTGCGTCCAATGATGAAATTCACCTTGCCCGTCTCAAACCGTGTTGAGATGTCGTTTAGTATGGTTTTGCCATCAAACGACTTGCTGATGTTTTTAACTTCAATCATCGATTAGAGTAAGAGTAATATAGTGAGGATGACGTTGAATATCATGATGAATACGACGCTGTAAACCACCGCCTGTGTACTAGCTTTACCCACTTCCAAAGCACCACCTTTCACATAGTATCCGCAATATGCCGAAATGGTTGTCATCAAAAAGGCAAACACAAATGACTTAATGATGGCGTAGGCAACCGAAAAGGGTTTGAAGTCCAAGTGTAACCCCAATTCATAGTTGCTATACGATACCAAATTGGCCATTACTCCAATCAAGGCACCAGCACCTATACCCAAAAACATACTTATAATAACCAGGAATGGAATGATCAAACAAGCAGCTATAATCTTCGGTAAAATCAAATAACCCGCCGAATTCACGCCCATGATCTCGATCGCGTCGATTTGCTCACTTATTCGCATGGTGCCAATCTCCGATGCAATATTAGACCCTACCTTGCCCGCCAGAATAACCAACATAATCGTCGGCGAAAATTCTAGAATGGTCGTCTGCCGTACCGTAAAACCTATCGTATAAGCTGGTATCCATCCGCTGTCTATCTGCGCTGCCGTTTGGATGCAGATAACCGCTCCCATGAAAGCCGAGAGCATGGCAATGATGCCAATGGACTTGATTCCTATTTTATCGATCTCAAAAACGATCTGCTTCCAGTAAACTGAAAATCGCTCGGGCCGACTGAATACGTTGCCTAATAAAATGAAATACCGTCCTATGTGATTGAATAATGGCATATGAAGCTGCTAAAGTAGAGCGATGTTTGCGGCAATTCGTTGCCATTTTGAATAATTTTCAATAGAGCTCGTTTAATTCACTTGACTATCCGCAACTTGTCACCAGAAACTAACTAGGTGAAAAGCCCGCTCATCCTATCAATTTACGTCTCTACGACTTCCTTATTTCTACTGGATGAATTCCTCAACTAGGCCAACTTGGACGGCAAATCCAGTTGGCCTAGTTCAGGAATAGGTTTACCGATTTATGCGATAAGAAGCTGGCAATTGGTGTAAGCTTGACGAAAAGATCATCTTTCAGGATGCAATCCTATACCTACGGCATGGCAAGAAAAAAACCATGTGAACAACCGAATTTCTCAAGACTCGCTCTCGCACTGACCTTCAAGTCATATTTACCACTGACCATACCAAAAAGAGGATATCAGTTCCATCAAGGAACACCCTGACTTATCTCTTCCTCTAAACACTTCCTCTTATCTCTTGAATTTAAAGAGGAAGAGCAAGAGAAAAGAGTAAGAGATAAGGAAAAAAATGTCCCATCCAAGGCCTTCAGTTTCACCAAGGAAAACCCCCTCTTATCTCTTGAATATAAAGAGCAAGAAAAAAACCATGTGAACAACCGAATTTCTCAAGACTCGCTCTCACACTCGCGCTGACCTTCAAGTCATATTTACCATTGACCATTCCAAAAAGAGGATATCAGTTCCATCAAGGAACACCCTGACTTATCTCTTCCTCTAAACACTTCCTCTTATCTCTTGAATTTAAAGAGGAAGAGCAAGAGAAAAGAGTAAGAGATAAGTAAAAAGAATGCCCCGTTAGAATTTCTCAAAAATCGCACTCGCTCTGGCATTCGCACTCCCTCTGGCCTTCAATTTCTGCTTTAAACAGAGGAAGAGAAAGAGACTTCTATTCGCAACCAAAACATGTCCCGTAGGGACTATATATCGGTAGCCAGAAACCCTCAACATGACATCCCGTGCCGTAGGTACGGAATTCCTTCGACTAGCTTTTGCGAAACACGTGCGCTTTCATCCATGAACGGGGAGCAATGGTTAATGTTGGTGCTACTTTACGGATAGTCATTTTAATTCATATTTTTGAACCAAAGTCTATTGTATGCATACCAAGCGATTTTTCTTCCTTTTTCTATTCGTAGTTGCCGTCCTAGCTAGCTCTTGCTCGCTTTTCCGCAAAAAAAACAAATGCATGTCTTGCCCAACTTGGCACGACCAAATTGAAGTGGTCCAACTCGAGTCGGCCCAAATCGAAGTGATTGAAGAATAGTACCAATATTTCTGGCGGACTAAAACCTTTTGTGCCCAGTGGTGCACTCGATTATGTGTGCGCACTCATTGCCCAAAGCCCCTGCCACCTGACTATTACCCAACAACGTAATTCCAAATTAGGCGATTTCCGACCGGGTAAAGGAAGGGTGAAACATCGAATTTCTGTCAACGGAGATCTAAATCAATTCGCTTTCCTAATTACCCTCCTCCACGAAATTGCGCACCTCAATACTTGGCTCAAACACGAAAATCGTGTCAAACCACATGGCGCCGAATGGAAAACCGCCTTCCGCAACTTGTTGATCCCTGTCTTCGAACTAAAGGTCTTTCCCCCAGCAGTAGAAAAAGCACTGGCATCCTACCTCAAAAATCCCGCCGCCTCGAGTTGTACCAATGTGAAACTCCAAAAAGCCCTGCGTGAATTTGATAGCGGAGAATTAGCACCAATTGTCGACGATCTACCCGATGATACGATCTTCGTCTACAATGGAAAACGCAAGTTTCGCCGACTCCACAAGGTGCGCAAACGAATCAAATGCGAAGAACTAACCACGGGTCGTATCTACCTGTTTAGCCCTTTGGCAGAGGTGCATGTGCCTGGTGAGCTGAGCTGACTTTCCCGACCAAAATTCGTTCTTTGAACCTGTTTTTTAACCAGTATTACCAAGAGTCATTTGCGCTTGCGCTGAGCTGTGTAAAAGTCATATCCTACCAACGCAAGCTCTTTTGTACTTTTGCAAACTTGATTGAAGGGGTAAAATACTCTTTCGATTGGCTAACAACCTTTTCCTATGAACAATACCCAAACCATGCCGACCCCGAGAATAGCCACGATGGCCGAAGAACTTGTGGGCTCTGAAATCATCAAGCTTGCCGGTGAAATCAAAGAAAAAATTGCCCAAGGAGCTCAGATTTTCAATTATACGATCGGTGATTTTAATCCAGATATCTTCCCTATTCCCGAAGAATTGTCGGCCGCAATTATTCGATCCTACCAAAGTGGAGAGACCAATTATCCGCCCGCCAATGGGATCCTCGAGCTGCGTCAAGAACTATCAAAATTCATAGAAAAGAAACAAGGATTGGCCTACCATGCCGATGAATTCCTAGTTGCCGGTGGAGCTCGTCCCCTGATTTTTGCCGCCTATCAAGCGCTGGTAAACCCAGGTGAAAAGGTGCTTTTTCCTGTGCCTTCGTGGAATAACAACCACTATACGCACCTGTCTCGCGGACAACAGGTTTTTGTGGAGACTACCCCGGAGAATAATTTTATGCCTTCGGCAAATGAATTAAAGGATCACGTTCAAGACGCTTCTCTCTTGGCACTTTGCTCACCGCTTAATCCGACTGGAACGGTCTTTTCGAAAGATCAACTTCAGTCTATCTGCGATTTGGTGCTTGCCGAGAATCGTCGACGCGGACCGAATGAAAAACCACTTTATATCCTCTACGATCAAATCTACTGGCAACTGTGCCTGGGCGATGTCAAGCACGAAGACCCTGTTTCCCTTTGTCCGGAATTGCGCCCTTATGTAGTCTTTATCGATGGAATATCAAAGTCTTTGGCCGCGACAGGAGTGCGCGTTGGATGGGGGTTTGGTCCTGCCCATGTGATCAATAAAATGAAGGCGATATTAGGACATGTTGGCGCTTGGGCCCCGCGAGCCGAGCAGGTGGCTAGTGCGCGATTTTTATCCGACGAAGCGGCTGTAGATCGCTACATGGTTGTAATTCGGAAGAAAGCTTCAGACCGATTGAATGCATTTTATGCGGGTTGTAAAGATCTCAACGAAAAAGGATTCGCCGTAAAAGCCATCGCCCCAAAAGCAGCCATTTACCTCACAGTTCAATTTGACTTGATCGGTAAAAAAGACGCCAATGGAAAGGTGCTCGCCAACACACAAGACGTAACAGCCTTCCTCCTCGATCAATGCGGATTGGCCATTGTTCCATTCTACGCGTTTGGCGCAAGTCGCGATAGCACTTGGTTTCGTCTCTCGGTAGGAACCGCTGCAATGACCGATATTCCGATCGTTTTCCAACGCTTGGAAAGCTCTTTGCGTTTATTGAGCTAATTTCGTCCATGTCAAGGAATCGTCAAGAATCCTTGTTCAACCTCGTCGGCCTATGTTGGTTTGACAGAATTGTCGCACTTTTGTGGCCTTAAATCACTGGAATGATCAAGGAAAATAATTACTGTGTTATCATGGCTGGAGGTGTTGGAAGTAGGTTTTGGCCTATGTCTCGAACCAGCTTGCCCAAGCAGTTTCACGATATTTTAGGGGCCGGACAAACCCTTATTCAAATGACTTTCTCACGCTTCGAGAAGATCTGTCCGCCCGAAAACATCTATATAGTTACCAATGCCCGTTACAAGGATTTGGTAATGGAACAACTCCCAAATATCAAGGAGGATCAAGTTCTTTGCGAACCCTACATGCGAAATACGGCACCGTGTATAGCCTACGCCAATGCAGTAATCGAGTCAGAATGCTCCAATGCGCGTATCATCGTAGCACCTTCCGATCACCTCGTTCTAAAAGAGCAAGATTTTGTCGAAACCATCAACGTTGCACTCGAAGAATGTGAGTCCAAAAACCTGGTGACGCTCGGCATCAAGCCAAGCCGACCCGATACAGGGTATGGCTATATCCAGTACATAGATTTGCCGGAGGCTAAAAATGACTCCATTAAAAAGGTAAAAACCTTCACCGAAAAGCCTACGCTCGAAATTGCCCAAAGCTTCATCGCTTCAGGAGATTTTGCTTGGAATTCAGGGATCTTTATCTGGAGCCTGGCCAATATCCAAGACGCCTTTTCAGCCTACTTGCCCGAAATATATCGCTCGTTTCAGTCTATCGCCGATAAAATTGGGACGACCGAAGAAAAAGCAGCCGTCGACGAGGTATATGCCAGCTGTGAGAACATTTCCATCGACTACGGTGTCATGGAAAAAGCCAAAAATGTGTCTGTCGTACTTTCCGACTTCGGATGGAGCGATTTAGGGACTTGGGGCTCGCTATACACGCATCTCGACCTCGATAAGTACAACAATGCCGCCGTGGGAAAAGATTTGTACCTCCACAATTGCACCAACAATATGGTGTACAATCAAACGGGCAAAATCATGGTTCTACACGGTCTCGATGACTTCATCGTGGTGGATACAGAAAAAGCGCTTTTGGTGTGCAAGAAAGATGATGAGCAAAAAATAAAACAGTTCGTCAACGACATCAAACTCCAAAAGGGCGAGGATTACGTCTAAACTTTATTCGATCGGCTTGTTTTCGATCCAGTCGTAATGAGTCAAACTGCGGATTTGGTAATACCCCGTCCAGAAATTCCGTAAAGCATTCAAATACTGCTGCTTCGAACTAATCTTTTCTTGCAAGGCAAGCTGGTAGTCGGTAATCGTGATCTTGCCTATGAGGAAACGCTGGCGGGTAATCTCAAATCCCTTGGCCGCCACTTCATCACCTTGTTTGGCCAAGATCAATTGATCCTGAAGAAACTTGAACAGCCGCACGTTGGAAATCAATTGTCGTTCAAATTCCAGTTGATCAAGCTCTATCGATAATTGCGTGTTGCGCGCGGTGAGTATAGCCGCCTGAGCCTCCGCTTTGGCCCGTCCAAAATCGTAAATAGGTACGTTGAATTGAACGGTAAACAATTGTCTGTCTTGCGGATTCTGATACACCGATTCCACGTCGCCCGCGCTCTGAGCAAGTCCATAACTCGCAAATACATCAATCACAGGTCGCCTTCCCGCTTTCGCCTGAGCAATCATTTGTTCGCTTTCCAGTTGCCGTAAATTCCGCTGTACAACCCCCGATTGGTTGTTCTGTGCAAGTTGAATCGCCGCTTCTAGATTCACTTCGATCAAGGGAAAATCCTCCTCCAGCATCAGGGTGACTTCTGTATCTCGCGACAAGCGCAAATAATCCTTTAACTCCCGCATGCTTAAATCCAAGTCCATCTTCGAACGCTCCCACTCAATCTCAGCATTCAAGACGATCAGTTCGATCTTCAACAGGTCGTTCTCCGCAATCTTTCCCATCTCAAACCTTCCTTGAGAAATACGGAATATGGTGTCCTGCACGGCCTTGCTTTTGTGTGCTACTTCCTCGTTAATTTGGTTAATCAGTACCTCGTAATACAACCTGGCCGACTCCAACCGAATGTTCTCGCGGGCCTCCACTGCAAGCAATTGATTGAATTGATACCGCACAGGCTCCAGTTTTCGCTGCCAGCGCATGGCGTTGAATCCCAGCAAGGGCTGACTCAAAGACACGTTCAGGGGCGAACTCAGGTAAGAGGTGTTGGAGTTGTTTCCAAATAGGTCGATGCGCTGCAAATTCGAACGCACAAAAATACTTCCGCCGGTCAAACCAATATTCTGGCGAATTTCGAGGTCGGCCGTATACGACGCCTGACTCCTGCTTACGAATGCGTCGCTTCCATCGGGTAGCGTAATTTGTTCGAGCGAGCGGTTGAGGTTAGGCAAGCTCGCGTTCAATCCAACTTGAGGGAGAAATCCACTTTTATAGGCCTTGTAGCGCCATTGGGCAATCTGAATATCGTTCTGTACCTGCTCGCTTCGCAGTGATTCCGTCATCGCACGGTTCACAACATCTTCGAGGTTTAGGACAAGTTCTTGTGCGCACAAGGCAAATGTCCCGAAGGAGAATATGGAAAATGCAATGAGCTGCTTAATCATGTCTGAGCGATGTTACGGGGTCATTATCTGCCGCTTTTCGTGCAGGCAAATAGCCAAATAGTATTCCTACAAAAGCCGATACCAAGAAGGAAACAAGAATCGAACTAATGGATATGATCGTCATAATACTGGCGGCGACTTCGACCAAGTAAGACAGACCGATGCCAAAGACTATTCCTAGAATTCCACCACTCACACTGATGATGATGGCCTCCAAAACAAACTGCTGTCTAATATCTGATTTTCGTGCTCCCAGTGAAAGCCGAATGCCAATTTCACGAATGCGTTCCATGACACCCGCAAGCATAATGTTCATAATGCCAATACCTCCGACCAATAGAGAAATAGCAGCGATCGCTAGCAGTACCAGATTGAAAATTTTCTTGGTTTTCTCCTGACTTTTAAGCAGCAATTCAGGTACTTCGATGCGGAAATCTTCTACACCTTGATGCCGTGCCAAAAGTTTCTTTCGAATCACTTCCACGGAGGTGCCCAACTGCGTTCCTTCTTTTACCTGCACCACGATTTTGGAAAGCTGGTGAATACTCTCTTCCTCCTGTGGGGCCGATGATTCTTCATCGTCGTCGTCTTCAGATTGAAAGTCGCGCTTGGTAATGAGTGCGTTGTTTTTGTAACGTAAGAGCAAGGTGTTGACCGGAGTGATAACACTGTTTCCAAAATTACTTATTCCCATATCGCTCAGCTGCTCCGAGGCATTGGCGTCGGTCGCAAGAACGTCGATTACTTTTAGCCATACATGTCCGCACTTGATCCACTTCCCAATCGGATTGGCATGCGGGAAGAGGGTGTTTTTAACTTGGTTACCAATGATACACACCGCTGCCTTGTCTTCGACCATCTTTCCGCTAAACGATCGTTTGTTAACCGTCTTCAAGTTGAACAGGTCAAGGTAACCACTGCTCACGCCTTTTAGCTGCCCGTTGAGCCATTTGCCTTGTGCTGAAATACGCACATCAAAGGACGCCTCAGGACATACCCTACGCGCGCTGGGCAGACTCATTTCAATACTCTCAGCGTCCTTCAAAGTAAGGCCCGGGGAATAATGTGATTCGCCTTCGTCGGAAAAATCCTGCTTCTCGATGGGGAGGACGATGATGTTATTGGCACCCACCATTTCGATGAGTTCGAGCACCTCTTTTTTCGCACCGTTACCGATCGCCATCATACAAATCACCGCCGCAACGCCGAAAATAATCCCGAGCGCGGTGAGAAATGAGCGCAGACCGTTCCCGCGTACTGCCTCGAGGGCGATGTAAAAATTGTAAAGATGTCGCTGGTTGAACCTCATCTATTCGGCCTCGATTAATTCGATCGGAAGTTCATCGGCATTCTCAGGGGTGCTGAGCCAAATGTCGTCTCCTTCCTGCAATCCTTCTTTTACGACAATGAAACTTCCGTCATCGGCGCCTGTGCGTACTTGGTACTTCGTTGGCGAGCCACCTTTGAATACAAAAGACAGGGAATCGTTGCTATGTACGGCCTCGATGGGGACGTATAAAACGTCTTTCAATGATTCAATTTTAATGAGGTTGCTGGAAGTCATCGCTGGTCGCAACAAGGTGTCAATCGAAAGCAATTCAATCAGAACCTCGAACTCTTTCGCGTCCGAATTTTCACGTTGTTCACCTACGTTGGCAACTTCGAGAATGGCTCCTTTGTATGCTTGGTCGGGGAAAGCATCCATAGAAACATCCACCAGTTGGCCGACCCGAATTTTACCGATGTCAATTTCGTTGACGTAGGTGCGAGAAACCAGGGCACTGAGATCAGGGAGCGTCGCTACCACAGGTTCCCAAGCGTGCACGGTAGCACCTACTTTTTGCTTGGCACCGTTCCATAATCGGTGGTAAATAACCATGCCGTCATGAGGTGCATTCACAACAAATTCGCTGATAAACTGCTCCAAGAAATCGTAGTTGTTCTTAGTCTGCATATAGGTCGCATACACCTCACTCACTTGAGCTCTGGCCTGCTTTACCTTGATTTCGTAATTCTCTCCGGTTTGTTTGTAGGTACGTTGCGCTTTTTCGAGTTCTATCTCAGCCTCACGGATAACAGCTGGCGGCTCGTAGGTACTTTGGTCCAGTGTAAGTTGGCGCTGTTCCAGACCAAATTCAAGGTTGATAAGATTGTCCCGCGCTTCGCGCAAAACCAGTGAAGTGTCCAGCTTGGCCTGCGTGAGTTGGGCTTCAACTTTTTCGAGTTCTGTCTGCGATTCCTTCATCTTGGTAGCCACCTCATTCCGGTCCAACGTAGCGACGTAATCCCCTTCGTGCACATAAGTACCTTCCGGAACCATATCGGTAATCTTCACCTGCCAAATGCGCGCCGTTCGCATGCCCTCAGGCCCCATGATTTTGGTCGATTCCTTGGCTTCGATCTCACCAGTAACGGCCACAACGACTTCCAAATCTCCGCGCACCACCTTGGTCATGATTTCCTCACTTTCTTCACCCCCACAAGAGCAAAGCAGCACGCTGATCGCCAGCGCGAAAAAGGAAGATAATTTAATCGATGAGTATGTTTTTCCAATCATGGTATGGACGGTTAAGCAGCGGGAATCCCCAAAAAAGCGACAATGTAGAGTCTTTTATCGCCAACGAGCGACAATCGGCAAAATTGTAACTTTTTTTAGCAAATCGAATAGTTAATTGGACTAGCATCTCGAAATGTCGACAATCGATCAATCATGAAGCTAGGTGGTCGAGCAAAGAACATCTCGACGACGCGGTACGACTTCTTTCGAATATATCAACTTTTGCAATACCGCTTTGCCCAATGACCTCATCTCACCCAGAAAAGTCACCAAAAAGATCAACCCAATTTATCATTTTGAATTTTCAATTTTGAATTTAGAAAGGGCTCGGCTGTCAAAAGTAAACGACTAGTCGATAAAGGCTCATCTCACCCAAAAAAGTCACAAAAGCGATCAACCCAATTTTTCATTTTGAATTTTCCATTTTGAATTTAAAAAGTATCGGCCTCCCCCGAAAAAGTCACCAGAAGGATCAACCCAATTTATCATTTTGAATTTTCCATTTTAAATTTAAAAAAGCTCTCCTGTCCCAAAAAAGTCACAAAAGCGATCAACCCAATTTTTCATTTTGAATTTTGAATTCATAATTTTGAATAACTTCTTGACAACCAATAATTTATTTGTACTACCTTGTCCCTGTCCGGAACAATCCGATGGCATAAACTCTCCGCCTTATGCACTACAGTCAAAACGAACTAGTCTTATTGTACAATTCCGACAATGCCAAAGACCGAAAAACCCTTGCCTACGCGCTAACTGTTACCCCCAAAATCAACCGCCAAGAGATTAACTCTGTCCGTATTTCGAATACCATGTTCGGCATGCTCCTCGATAAATTAGAGATCGACGCCAAGCAATTGGTCAACAAAGCCGATCCGTATTATCAGACCTACGTGAAAGGAAAAGACATGGCGGCCGAAGATTGGTACTCGATTTTGGTAAACCGACCGACGCTTTTGAGATGCCCTGTAGCCCTGTATCGAAACAAAGCTATTCTGTGTGAAACACCCTCAGATGTATTGAAGTTAACTGGATCGAAAGCCTTGGCCTAGTTCCAAACAGGTGTGTATTGATCTCTGAAGTAAGGTTCGCTTATCAGAATTTCGACCACGTAATTTTCGCCGACTTTTAACGCCCCTATTTCAATGGTGGGTCGCTTCTTCGTTTCTGCGTATACCTCTGTGTTGTACTCAAAAGTATACTTCAAGTAGTCAAAATACTGTGCGCCGTAGCCTGTCACTTTCTTAAAATCTCCCTTGGGTAAAGTCGTTTCTACGTGCAAAGCCAAATGGTCCTTTAATCTCTTCGCTTCATCTCTCCCAGCACATTCGTACACGATTCTCAGTGAAGTTTTCCCCAATGTTTCATCCACAATAAATTCAACCTTGCTGGATCCAGGTAAATTGAATGCCGTCGATTTGACGTCGTATCCATGCGTGCTCGCTTCAATGATCGGTTTGAATGCCTCTTGGAAAGCACCTATTTCAATGTTTTGCGCATGCGCGAATAATGACAAGGTCGCAACGGTGAAAATCAATAGAATCTTTTTCATGCTTGAAAATTACAAAATCAAGGAGATTGTGCCCTCCCTTTGTTTGGAAAAACTGGATTCCCAGTGTGGTGATGACTTGTGCAAACATTATGCCTTTCTTTTGCCTCGATTCCATACGAATTCGTTTTCTTCGTTTGACTATGTCACAAGCACCAAAGAAGGTCCATACAACGGAATCACGCCGACTCATCCTCCGCGAATTCAAAACAGCTGACGCCTCCGGTATTTTCGAGCTTGACTCCAATCCCAAGGTGCATATCTTTTTGGGGAATAAGCCCGTCACTACTATCGAACAAGCGGCTGGGGTTGTTGCGCATATCCAGAATCAATACAAGAAATTTGGCGTTGGTCGGTTGGCTGTAGAGGAAAAGTCTACGGGGCGATATATGGGCTGGGCTGGCCTCAAATTTATCGATGAGGACATGGGAGCAGGCACCAATTACCACGATTTGGGCTATCGATTTATCGAAGAATTTTGGGGAGAAGGTTTTGCAACAGAGGCGGCCTTGGCAACTTTGGATCTGGCTTTCAGCCAAATGCAATTAGATCGTGTATGCGCCATGGCCGATGTCAGACACGATGTGTCGAATGCTATCCTAACCAAAATTGGTTTGAAACAACGCACAACCATCGATTACGACGGACAGGCCCACTATTTCTATGAAATGAAACGTGCAGATTGGCTAATACATCCTCTCAATAAGGCAAACGACTTGGCACAATGACCGACTATTCAGCAGTACATATTGGCCCCGATGAAGCCATAAAAATCACGAAGGAACTCTACGGATTTGACGCCCAGGCCCAAGTGCTTGATGGTGAGTTGGACTTCAATTTCCGCATGACCTATGGAGATGAGGAGTACATCCTCAAAGTAAGCCGACCAGATGCCAAGCACGACGACGCGCAGTTTCAAGATGCCATGCTAGCCCATGTCCGAAAGGCAGATTCTACTATCCTCGCTCCACAGCCCGTTGCCGATTTAAAAGGGGACACGATTTCCACCTACGCCGACCAGCAAGGGAATAGCCGTTTGGTGCGCTTGCTCATGTGGGTCGATGGTCGTTTGTGGTCCTCGGTGAATCCGAAAAGCGAAGCCCTCTTGTATAGTTTGGGGCAGGAGGCCGGGAAGCTTACCCTCAGTTTGTCCACCTTTGAACACCCCTGTGCTCACCGTACCTTCGACTGGGATTTGGCGGGCTCCATGTGGACGAAGGAGTACACACATTTGCTCGAAGAGCCAAAACAAGAAATGGCCCACTATTTTCACACGCAATTCGATGCTATCCAGGAGGTGTACGCCAGTCTCAGAAAGTCAATCGTACACAACGACGCCAACGACAACAACATCGTCGTGAGCCATGATCTTTTAGCTCCAAAAGTGCGCGCAATTATCGACTATGGGGATGCCGTTTATACGCACACCATCAACGATTTGGCGATCTGTTTGGCCTACGCGATCATGGAGAAAAACGACCCGCTAGCCGCATCTTTGGATCTTATTTCGGGCTACCACGAGCAATTTCCACTGGAGGAAAAAGAGCTTGTTTGTCTGCACACCTTGGTGGCCATGCGCTTGCTTACAACCGTGACCAAATCGGCCATCAACCGCGAAAAGGAGCCCGATAACACCTACTTGCAAGTGAGCGAAAAACCGGCTTGGGAGGTCCTGGAAAAGTGGAGGGAGCTAGACCCTAATTTGGCCCATTTCGCCTTTCGAAGTGCTTGTGGGTTTTCTAGCCATCCGGCAAATGATCAATTTCACCAATGGGCGAAAAACCAGTCCTTGCAGCTCACCGCTCTTTTTCCCTCGCTCGATAAAATGGAAGTCATTCATGTCGATATGAGCGTTGGAAGTACCTGGCTCGGACATGCGTCAAAATTCGGCGATGTGGAATTTGCGACCTACAAATTTGGCCAACTCCAACGGAAAAATGAGAACGCGATTATTGCTGGTGGTTACCTCGAACACCGCGGTGTATATACGTCTGATGCCTACATTCAAGAAGGGAATAATGGCAAAGAATATCGATCGGTTCATGTAGGAATTGACTTTTGGGTCGATGCGGGAACCCCTCTTCATGCCCCCTTTGATGGAAAGGTTCAAGTCGTGCACAACAATGCCAATGACAAGGATTATGGACCCACGATCATTCTAAAACACGCCCCTAAAGATGGTCCTGAGTTTTACACGCTATACGGACATCTGAGTGTTTCTTCATTATCTCTGCTCTTGGTCGATCAAGAGGTCAAAGCCGGTCAGCTCATCGGGTACATCGGAGCCAGTGTTGAGAACGGAGGGTGGTTGCCACACTTGCACTTTCAGGTGATGCTCGATATGTTGGGCAATACCATCGATTTTCCAGGGGTTTGTTCGCCCAATGAACTGGCGGTATGGCAGTCGATATGCCCGAATCCGAATCTACTTTTGAAGCTACCCGAACTGAATCCCCAAGTCCATCCATCGTCGTCTCAACTCATCGATTACCGCAAGCAACATTTGGGCGCAAGCCTGAGCCTTTCCTACGATGAACCTTTGAATATGGTGCGAGGAGAAGGGGCCTATTTAATTGATGCTACGGGCAGGAAATATTTGGATACGGTCAACAACGTCGCTCACGTGGGGCATGAACATGAGCGCGTTGTGGAGGCGGGACAAGCCCAAATGGCATTACTGAATACCAATACCCGCTACTTGCACGAGAATATCAATCTGCTCGCAAAAGAACTATTGAGCACCTTCCCAGCCGAACTAGCAGTCGTGCATTTTGTCAATTCCGGAAGTGAAGCCAACGAACTTGCCCTACGCATGGCCCGCGCGAAAACGGGGGCAAAAGATATGATCGCCGTCGAAATAGGCTACCATGGAAATACCAGCGCATGCATCGATGTGAGCTCGTATAAATTTGACGGAAAAGGCGGGAATGGAGCGCCCGAGCACACGCATATCGTACCACTTCCCGATGCCTTCCGCGGAATGTACAGAGGACCAGGAACAGGTGCAGCCTATGCCCAACATGTGCAAGAACAAATCGACCATATTCACGCCAACGATCGAAAAGTAGCAGCTTTCATTTGCGAGAGCATAATCTCCTGCGGCGGACAAGTAGAGCTGCCCGAGGGATACCTGGAACAAGCCTATGCAGCCGTTAGAAAAGCTGGAGGAGTCACCATCGCCGACGAAGTCCAAGTTGGCTGCGGCCGAGTGGGAAGTAAGTTTTGGGGTTTTGAATTGCACTCAGTGATTCCGGACATCGTCACCATCGGAAAGCCCCTGGGAAATGGACATCCGCTAGCTGCCGTCGTGTGCACCCGTGAAGTCGCCGATGCTTTTGCCAACGGTATGGAGTACTTCAACACCTTTGGAGGAAATCCAGTGAGTTGCGCGATTGGATTGGAAGTGCTGCGGGTCGTAAAAGATGAAAAGTTGCAGGAGAACGCGTGGTTAGTGGGCGAGCACCTAAAAGCCGGATTGGTCAATCTGCAAAAGAACTTCCCCATCATCGGCGACGTACGCGGACAAGGCCTTTTCCTCGGCTTCGAACTCGTCGACGCCCAACTAAACCCACTCCCAAACCAAGCATCCTATCTCGCCAACCGAATGAAGACCCAAGGCGTCCTCATGAGCACCGACGGCAAAGACCACAACGCCCTAAAAATCAAACCACCGATGGTTTTCTCCATGAGCAATGCGGATGAGTTGTTGAGCAGAATTGAGCGGGTGCTAGGGGAGGATTTTATGGGCTTGTAGGTGAGTGAATCAATCTAAATACATTGATTTTCAGGGCGCTAGATGTTTCAAATACGGTTGTAATTATCCTCTACATATCACCAGGACCTAGCGCTGTGGCAAATTTGCTGCTTCGATCGGCAGTCGGCGCAAAGACTATTATTGTCCCTGCGGAATTTGGAGCGGTAAAGCATCGCAACATCCCAAAAAGCAAATAGTTGCCCCAAAATTCGAGTTAATCCAGCCCCTTATGGACAAAATATCGGTAGAAATTGTCCACCCAACCGATTCTCCGTGCTTTTAGGTACGGGATTCCTATGGCTAACTGTCATGAAATCCTCAAATCGATTCATATATAGCGTATCGCCAGAAGCCGCAATGCGACTATACTCCTACGTACATGTAAACCAGCACAGTTGGTCAAGTCTAGCCGTATATTTATTCGTTTATTATTCGCATAAAATTACGGCTAAGCTTTTTCATGAGCATATTTTTCTCCATGTCGCCATCCTTGAACGGATAGTTCTCTATACCAACAACAGACTCCAGAAGCCCCTCGATTGTATCGCTGTGTAGCCCGTTATTATTGGAGTACAGGCGATCTTTGTTTTCGATTTCTCTTCTTTGTTCGGACTGCTCCCGCGACCAATGGAAGAGATATTTTGTGAATTTATTCGACTTAGTTTGCGTAGATTAGGCTCCAACTACAAAAGGTATATGTGCAATACGCATATTAGCACAGATTGTGCAATACGCATATGCGGTTGTTGTGCAACATTTGACCAAACTAAGTAAATGAGTCCAATAGAAGAAGAATTAGGAGAACAAGTTAGAAGAGATTTTAAGGCAGTAAAATACTTTCCTTTTGGGAATGATTCGGGAGCCCCTTTCATTCTTACTTCTGACCCCTTTAGCTACTTGCAAGCTTGGTTAGACAATAAGATAAGTGAAATTAAACGGGATAGAAAAAAACAACGAAGCCTCTTCATTAAAGCAAAATATTTTGCCGAATTAGCAGAGGGCTTTCATAATTCGTCTAAACAAGCCAAAATGCCATCGAAAGGCACGTTGATTTACTATACGTTTATCAATTTGGTCAAAACCTTTTTATTGGTTCGTGGATACGATTTAGAAACCAAAATGGAACACCACGGATTATCATTGCCTTCTGATAAAAAATTGAATCTAAAATTAACACCTATTGGAGTTAACGGTATTTCAATTTTTCATGAATTCGCTAAAACCATTGGAATAGAAATAAATAACGGAGATGGATTAGAAATTAAATTAGATGAGATTTTAAGAGAACTTCCAGAAGTTCATGAAATCGGATATGCTCTAAATTTATTCCCTAATACTAAAAGAAAACACCTACCTGTTGAACTAACAATAAGAACAAATAAAGCAAGAAATTGGATTTATTACACCGTTGCTTATGAGAAAAAGTTCGATAAAATTATGAAAACTGACAAGTTGCTGAAAGGTGCGTTCAAGGATAAATTAAACCCAATTGATTGTGCTTCGGATAATGGGAAAAAATACTTTAGATCTAAACTTGGATTTAATTATACCTGTAACTCAGATATCAGTCATAGAAGAGCATATAAAAGAATCTGTAAAGACATTGAGCCGTTGAGGATAACACCGATGATAACTCGAAGTGGTTATAGAAATTATTTAAATCTAGAACCAAGTAGAATGCATCGTTTATCTGCTACTTTAGCTTTTGCCTATTACATTGGTACGGTTGCAAGATATCGCCCGACCCTTAACAATGAAGTTCTAAGAGGAAAGTATCAAGCTTTAATTCAAGAGGCAGTTAGCTCTTGTCCAAATCAGTTTTTTTACTTGATGGTAAGTCATATAACAGGTCAAATCTGCGCAATACCTATGGCAAAAATTGAATAAAAACATTGCACAACAATCTTTATAGGTCATGCCCTACGGGACACGCCCCATACAGTAAACGTTAAGCACAATTAAAAACCACACTGAGCGAATCGAAATTGAGAATCTACATCAATAGCTACTCCGCAACGTTCAACATCCCTGATCCGGATGGCTTTCTTTGTTCTGTGCGGAAGGCAACGGAAGGAAAATCTGGCGAACCTAAACCTGAATGTGAATTCATAGGTGATGTCGGGAAGAGCCACTTTCGCTTAAGAAAGAAATTTTCGTATCACAATGCATGCAGACCTGTCATAAATGGCAAACTGAAAAATGGGAAACTAAAACTCTCAATAGGTGTTGGAAGATTCCAAATATTATTCTTCATACTAACTCAAGTCCTAATGTTCAGCTGTTTCCACGACAGATTTACACCACTTTTCTTTGGAGCGACCATCTGGTCAATATTCTGGTATTTTAGTGGCTGGATCATGTATTCGTTGGATTACAGAAAAACCAGGGATTCTTTGCAGGAATTTCTAAACAAAACTGTGGTTACCAAAGCCTAAATGCCAAATGAGAATTCTTGACGAAAAGAATATTATTGCATTGAGTAAGCTCATTTATCAAACAGATGTAATGCCATCAGGGAATAGTCGTTCTTTTACGGGCTTAAGTAAAAAGATAATTCTTGCCATGCAAAATGGCAGCGACTTGGTGAAATTGAAGAGGATGATCTCTGGTGAATTGATAACCAGATACGGACTTTCTGCAAGTAAAAATGACATTGAGAGAATACTCGAATTAGTATATTCATGGTATAGAGAAGAAAATACTGTGCCTAACAATTAGGCTCCAATGAGGTGCGGTAAGGCCGCAGTTCATTAGAGCGAGTGTTGTACTCTTCCTGTGGTAGCGCCCAGCCTGGACGCTATGGGTATTCAATAAATTTCTTGTGTTGTGCGATTGTGTGAGAGGCCTTCAACCGGTCGGAAAGAAGGTGGTATTGAGTCGATGACTTCTAGGATGGCTTTTGAACCTGATCCAGAAAAGCGCATCGGAAGCTACGCCAGCGACCCTATGAGAATCTAGTGAAGTTTTATGGTTTGCTAGACATAGAGAAATATGCCCGCTTGAAAACCCTAGCGAAAGCTCAATGAAGAAGTCTATCGGTAAGCCGTGTGAGGGAAAACCTCAAGCACGGTTTGATATAGGGGGCCGGGGGCGATGACTATTTTATTACCTTTCGAGGTGGATATATAGGAGAGGGGGTGTCAGGCTCTACTCTACGAACACAAAAGAAAACATTGATTATGATAAGATGCCTGTGTATGTTGCTGGCTTTAACGCTTGTTTGTTGCGGTCAGTATCAAAGCAAGGAACATATGCCTTCTGAAATATTGGTGCCAAAAATATCTTTTATTGAATTGAAAGACAAGCCCAATAACCTCGAACTAATTTTTGCTGATAGCTCCATGTATTTCAATCATGTTTTGGCCGGGCAGGTGGCGCAGTTGTTTATCAGGAGTAATGAAATTAACTTGGACAATTCGACTGATACTTTGACTTTGCTTTTCAGGACACCTCTGCGAGAAGTAAAAGAAGCCACAATACAAGTGCCAATGGATTATGCAATCCAAATGGGGGATAGATTTAGAAACGCTCAGTTTAATCAGATCATTCAAGATCTATTTCAAATGAACTGGCAAACAAAAGAGTATTTTGAACAAAATGAAACGAGCTTGTTGGATAGGATAAACTCATATTTTGCAATTTGGATTCATGAAAATTATCCGGACACTCCCAGTCATGACTACTATTTTGGATTTGACTGTTTTGACGTGTTCTATCAATATTCAATTCAAACAAATAACGAATTCAACGCGGACGCATTTAAAATGGTGGAAGGATTGCTTCAAGATTCAACGCAGATTCCTGCAAGCATGTCCAAAGACCTTTCGGAAATTATAACAAAAAGCGTGTCTAACAATTAGGCTTCAATGATGCGCGGTAAGGCCGCGGTTCATTAGAGCAAGTGTTGTACTCTTCCTGTGGTAGCGCCCAGCCCGGACGCTATGTGGATTCAATAAATTTCTTGTGTTGTTTGATTGTGTGAGAGGTCGATAACTGGTCGGAAAGAAGGTGGCGATGAGTCGATTGCAGTCTTGTTTTCCTGATGTTTTCCAAGGGTTTGTCCATCAAAATGGCATCTCCTTCTGTTTTACGAAGTGCGCAGGCATGGACATCCCGCATCCGCATCATTGATATGTTGCAGCGTGTAGTCATTCTTGCAGGAAGTTTAGGTTGGCTTTGAGCTTGAATAGGGGCGGCCCGCGAGTGGGCAGGATGGAGTCGACGACTTCTAGGATTCCTTTGGGGCATTTTGGACAGGCGTCGGGGTTGGTTTTTAGCTTTTCCAGCGCGATGGTTTTCCAAGACACCTTTACCTTTTCCCACTTTTCTAGGCCGAGGTCTGTTTTGGCTAGATTCAGTTCCTTGGCTTTGTTTTTGGACGCCAAGATTCCGTAGTGCCTGATTCTCACAAAGCCTTTTGGTAGTATGTGCTGGCAAAATCGCCTCAAGAACTCACTGGCCTCCATGGTCGTCTGCTTTTTTATGCCTGCTTGCCTGTAGTCTTTGTAATGAAAGCAGACTTTTTTGTTGTCCACGCTGATGAGGCGATGGTTGGAGATGGCTACTTTGTGCGTATATCTGGCCAAGTATTCAATGACTGTCGCTGGAGATGAAAAGGGTCTTTTGGCATAGACGATCCATGTTTTGCTAAAAACCGCTTTGGCGACTGGCTGAGGGATGACCACTCCTGCTGCCCGAAGGTAGGCCATGAATTTGGCGCGGTAGATCTTGCTCATCGCTTTTTGCGGAAAAAGGTATTTGCCCTTGTGGCGGTTGTTCTTCCACTTTCCTTTTGAGGTCACCCCTCCACTGGGAACGATGCAATGCACATGCGGGTGTAGCCATAGCTGTTGCCCCCAGGTGTGGAGTATGGCTACCATTCCGGGCTTTGCGCCCAAGTATTTGGGATCGCCAGACAGCGTTTTTACTGTGTTCCAAGCAGCGCTGAATAGTGCGTTGTACACTTCCTTTGGGTGTTTAAGTGCCAACGGACGAAGCTCTTCAGGTAAGGTAAAGACCATGTGAAAGTAAGTCACAGGAAGCAGCTCGGCCTCCCGCTGCACGATCCACTTTTCCCTGTTTATGGCCTGACATTTTGGGCAATGGCGATTCCGGCAGCTATTGTAAAAATACCGCTTGTGTCCGCATGTCGTGCAGCTGCATACATGTCCGCCCAAAGACGCCGTCCTACACCTCGCAATAGCATCCAGCGTTTTTATTACTTGAAAACGTTGGGGGTGCTTTTCTAAAAACGCTGTGCCGTAAAGTTGGACTACTTCCGAAAGTTCATGCCGAGGCTTCACTTCTTGCTCTCGTCCTGATAAAGCCTATCAAAAGGGCTGTGCGCATTTGTTCGATGCACTTTGGCCACGTGCAAGTAGACCATGGTCGTTTGGATGCTTGCATGTCCCAACAGTTCTTTGATCGTGACAATGTCCACGCCCTCTTCCAGTAAATGTGTGGCGTAGCTATGTCGCAAGGAATGGACGCTTACCTCTTTGATGATTTGGGCTTTTACTAGGGCCAGACGAAAGCTTTGTTGGACAGCAGAGGTTCCCAATGGCATTCCTTTTTCTTTTCCGTTGAACAAGTAGGTTATGGGTTTTGAGCTCAAAAGATATTTGCGCAAGCCGCTAAGAATCAAAGAGCTCAAAGGGACAAAACGATCGCGGCTCCCCTTGCTTTTAACCACCCGAAGTTGCATGCGATCACCATCGATATCGCTGATTTTCAAATTGCAGACCTCACTCACGCGAAGACCAGCCGAATAGATAAGCGCCAACAGCACGCGTTGTTTTAGTCGTTGGGGAGCAATAAAAAGGCGTTTGAGTTCGTCCCTCGACAGCACAACGGGAACCTTTCTGTCGTTCTTGATGGTGGGCAGTCTAAGAACACGATCTTCCAAATCGTACAAGCGAAAGAAGAAGCGCAGTCCGTACACCGCATGTTTAAAATAAGTGCTACTGGCCTTTTTCTCTTTGGCCAGTTGAAAAAGGAACTCATTGACCTCATCTGGATCTAGGTCAAGCAGGGACTTTTTGAAATAAAGACTCACCTTGGCCACCGCTCTGGAGTAATTGAACAAAGTACTGGAGGAGTAGCCACCAATGGTCATTTGCTCCTCGAACTTGGCAAAATGCGCAGTAAACCCCGGCACTTCGCGCTTGGCTCGTGCAATAAGTGTTTTGGGGGAATCGGAGCCTAATTTGCGCCCACGTCTACTTTTTTTAAAATCGTACTCATAATTTTATAGTTTTATGAGCGTATACTCGACCAAGAGCGAAGAGGTTCTTTAGCTACCGCAGGTTGAGTGCAACAATGGCTATAAGTAATTGCTTGTTTTCACCTACTCCTGAAAATCCGTGAGGATTTTCAACTTGGTGTGTACTTGCAAAGTTAAGTGCAAATCCACGCAACTACTCATAGCCGAGACCGTTAAAGCCAAATAAAAAGAAATAAACAATATGAATAGAATTTTCACACTTGCGTTATTGATGGTTTCAATTGTAGGGTACGGTCAAGACTACAATTTCAAACCTCTTTGGAAGAAGGGAGATCTAAAGCATGTAGCCATAACCCAAGTCGAAAGAGAATATGAAGATGGAGAGTTGATTTCAGATACAACATACTTCAACGAAGCTAGAATTGAAGTTGTAGGTGCCGCCAAAGATGATTTCATACTTGAGATTCTGTTGGAAAATCAAGCCCTTAGGTCTGCCACAGAGTTTTATGACAAACTTGGGAATGAATTAAAGGAGTATCAAGATTTAAAACTCATTTACTCCGTTAACAAAGAGACGGCTAAGTCTGAACTTCAAAATTGGGAGGATGCTCAAGAGTTCATGAATAATAGTTTCGAGCAAATTTCTGTGGTTCTTAATGATAAAGCACCTGACTTAGCACCTTACATTGAGATGGTTTTTATGCCAGTTAGAGAGATTTTTAAAAGCAAGGAAAATATAGAAGCATACATGGATGAGAATATTGGATACATATTGACTCCATTCAATAAGAGTTTTGCAGTTGGAGAAACGATGACCTTGACCGAGACAGGCGAGAATCCCTTTAATCCAATGCAAGAAATGTCAGTAACAACGTTACTCACTCTTGAATCTGTGAATAAGAAAGCACAAACATGTATCATCAATCAAGAAGTTGAGCTTGACCTATCTGAATTTATTGAAATGATGAAAGATATGATGCGGAAAATGGCAGAAAGCGTTGGAGCGGACGAAGGCATCACGGCGGAAAAAAGCGAAGAAATAGCTGGGTTTGAAATGGATATTGAAAACCAGCAAATCATCACTTTTGACTACAAAACGACATGGGTGACAAAAGTTGTTAGTACGGGTGTGATTTCTGGAACCGACCCAAAAAAGGGAACAAAGACGAAAAACGAAATAATCAGTACAGCAGTAATAAAATAATAGGCTATAACAAGGTTTATGGTGCATACCCTTTGGGATACGCACCATACTCTAGGCGTTAGCGTTAATAGAATGTCACGAAGACTCAAATACATATATCTGACTTCATTGCTGCCTTTAATCGTAGGGAGTGTGGTGTTTTTTATCTGGTATTATAGAAAAACAAATATTCCAGTCAATACGGAAATAGAATTGATAGCTGGATTCACAATACTTGGCTTCTTACTTTTTGCGATTGTCACATTGATTCTATCAGCCATTCATTTATTAAAGAATAAATCGAATTGGCTTCAGGTCATAACTCCTTTGATAATATTGGTCATGACAGTTCTGACCATAGATCTATATTCATCCGTATACAACTCGTTAAACGAGAAAGCTTTTGTGAAGTTGATTGTTGACCAAGACCATGCAGAGCTTGTTAGAGTCTGGTCGAAAAACTTCGAACAAGGATTCTTCGATAAGGACTCAAAAGAGTTCACTATTTCCTTTTATCCAGTTTACGAGTATGATTGGACTCAAGCAAGTGATTCTTATCAGCCGTATGAGATAGTCCCGGTGAATATTGACATGAGACATAGTAATGGTTCAATTCAGACATTGGAACTAGGAACATTTGAGAAGGGATCGTGCAAGACGATAGCGCTAACCGAATTGAAAAAAAACGCTAACACCGAGTGATAGAATATGACGCCCACAAATCCCTGCGCACGCGGTCTGTTGAAAGATCCGCTGTCCGTTGTCACATTCCATACTCTTGGTCACGTTGTGCATAATTAAATGAAAATGAGAGCGAAGTATCCATTCATTATTATTCTGATAACCATAGCAATTTCAAGTTGTGGACAAACAATTGATAATAAACAAAAGATTGCTGTTGACACAGCTTTTTTCATTGGTTCTAAACAATACATTTGGGAAGATACTGACAGATTAGATGAATATTATAGAGAGACCAGAAAAGTAAATGTTCAAGTTTGGCATCCCTCTAACAAGGTAACTTCCAATAGTCTAAGAACCCCCTATTTGTTGTTTTTAAAAAAACTCTACAATAAGTTGGAGGGCTGGTCAGAAGCAGATTATAAGTCAATACAAGAAGTAAAAACAGCCTCATTCATTGACAGTCCAATAAAGGAAAACCTTACAAAAGCTCCGCTACTCATTTTCTCACCAAGTCTTGGCGGAAATTTAAGCTACTACACTTATTATGCAGAGTATTTCGCTAAGAAAGGGTACATAGTTATGGGAATAAACCATCTATATGAGAGTGAAGCAATAATTGTCAATGATGAGGTCTTCCTTGCAAATCACACATTCCAAGACAGCCTTAAATCACTTAAAATACCTGATGACATATCGGCAGAGCAATACAGAGAACTAATGGGGGTCAGACAAAAGGTTTTAGCGCAAGACATTCAGTTTTCATTAAATAAACTACTTGCTGATGAGAGTATTATAAGCGCAATTGACACATCAAAAATTGGAATTTTTGGACACTCGCTTGGCGGTGCTGGGGCAGTTTATTGTTCTATTCTTGACAAGCGAATCAAGGTCGTAATTAATTTGGATGGAACTCCACCATCGATTGCCTTAAATAATGGAATTGATATCCCTTATCTTTTTATAGAAGATTTGACGAATTATAAAAACCACGAAGGATATGCTAATCAATATAAGCGGAGAAGTGACTTTTGTGAACTTAATAGAGCTGAATCGTGGCGAGTGCTAATAAAAGGGTTCAATCATAATAGTTTTTTAGATATCAACTATTACTTAGCAGAAAATTCATCAAAAGCTCAATCTGAAAAAGCCAATTTAGATAAAGTAATAAGCTATATGGATGATTTTTTAAATCACTATTTACTTGGTAGTGATGAGTTTCATATTATGCCCATTGAATCAGGGAATTTGGAAATTATTAGGTTTGATAAATAACAACTATGCACAACATTGTATATGCGATAATGCTTCCTGTTGGTCGCACTACGCATATACTCACCGTTGTACACAACCTAAATGAACATCGATAAAAAACAAAAAGACGGATTAGATTTAGCCTTTAATGAATCTACAATAAACTATGTCGGAATTGAATCGGACTCGGTTGAAATCTTGTTGAGTTGTATTTCGATGAACGCAGATAAGGAGTTTCCTGATGACAATCGATTGAAAATGGTATTCTCGGATTATGGAAGAATTGCTATAAGTTATCGAAAAGGAACTTGGGATGATGAAAATGCTGAAATTGAGGAAATAAAGCCTGACGAATTGAAATCTAAATTTGACGGACTTATACTCGATTCTATGTATGGATGGGAATTTATAAATCTTGAGGAAAAGCAATTTACGGATTGGTCTGATAAAATCAGCCTTGACGAAATTAACAACATAAATTGGTCGGATATGAATACAATTGACCTTTTTGCAGAACAAGTTGGTAAAGATGAAATTACAATTGACATAAGGATATGGTTTAATGATTTTAGAGTTTTTGATTTTAAAAACACAGAACTATCCAAAAAAGAATTTGCTAAAAACGCACAACGTGGATGGAATCAAATGTATGAAACTGGAATTGAGACTAAAAACCATAAGAGTAAGAAAATGAAATAAGGCAGATGTACAACAATTAGGCTCCAATGAGGTGCGGTAAGGCCGCAGTTCATTAGAGCGAGTGTTGTACTCTTCCTGTGGTAGCGCCCAGCCTGGACGCTATGTGTATTCAATAAATTTCTTGTGTTGTTTGATTGTGTCAGAGGCCTTCAACCGGTCGGAAAGAAGGTGGCATTGAGTCGATTGCAGTATTGTTTTCCTGATATTTTCCAATGGTTTGTCGATCAAAATGGTTTTTCCTTCTATTTTACGAAGCGAGCAGATGTGGACATCCCGCATCCGCATCATCGATATGTTGCAGCGAGTGGTCATTCTTGCAAAAAGTTTAGGTTGGCTTTGAGCTTGTATAAGGGCGGTCCGCGAGTGGGTAGGATGGAGTCGACGACTTCTAGGATTCCTTTGGGGCATTTTGGACAGGCGTCGGGGTTGATTTTTAGCTTTTCCAGCGCGATGGTTTTCCAAG
>JADFAK010000080.1 GCA_015665315.1 Flavobacteriales bacterium
CAGGTATCAGGAGGTTGTGTAGGAAACATCATCCGTACTTACTATGCAGTTGATGCTTGTGGTAACGCAGCAGAACCTATCCAGCAAATCATTCACTTGACTGACAACGTGAACCCATGGTTCGTTGACTTCCCAAGTGATGTTGTAGTTGAATGTTCTGATGACATGCCATCTGCTGATGATCAAGTGATCACGTACGATGACAACTGTACTGAAGTAACATTGTCTTATGACGGTTCTTCTACAATTGAAGGAAATTGCCCAAGCAACTACCAAGTAGTTCACTGTTGGACAATTACTGATAACTGTGGAAATACTGCAGAAGCTTGTTGGACTGTAACAGTTCAGGACACAACTGCTCCTTGGTTAGAGGTAGCTGGTGACTTGACTCTAGAGTGTGATATGGATGTTCCTGCTCCTTCATCGGATGCAGGTGATGACTGTTCTACTGTAGAGGTTGTTGTTACTTCTGAGACTGAAGATGGAGAATGTCCACAGGAATACGTAATGACACGTACTTATACAGCAACTGATGCTTGCGGAAACGTAACAGTTGATTACCAAGTGATCACAGTAGTTGATACTACTGCACCGGTACTTGACCAAGTAGCTGATGAGAACTACGAGTGTAACACAGATATTCCAGTTGTACTTCCAAATGCAACTGATAACTGTGGAGAGGTAACAGTAACTTACAACGATGGAGCTGATATGCCAGGCGATTGCCCAGCAGCTTACTCTTTCGTACGTACGTACACTGCGACTGATGAGTGCGGTAACTCAAGCACTACATCTCACACTATCTCTGTTGATGATACTACTGCTCCTGTATGGGATGCATACGAGGCTGACCTCGACATGCCATGCGATCAGATTGACGACGCTATTTTGGTGTCTGCAACTGACAACTGTTCTGACTTCGAGATCACTTATGAAGATGATCAAGTATCAGGAGGTTGTGCAGGAAACATCATCCGTACTTACTATGTAGTTGATGCTTGTGGTAACGCAGCAGAGCCTATCCAGCAGATCATTCACTTGACTGACAACGTGAGCCCTTGGTTCGTTGACTTCCCAAGTGATGTTGTAGTTGAATGTTCTGATGACATGCCATCTGCTGATGATCAAGTGATCACGTACGATGACAACTGTACTGAAGTAACATTGTCTTATGACGGTTCTGAGACTGTACCTGGTGTTTGTGAAAACAACTACCAAGTAGTACACTGTTGGACTATCACTGATAACTGTGGAAACGAGGCGGATGCTTGTTGGACTGTAACTGTACAGGACACGACTCCTCCAATGGTTTCAGCAGCTGCTGATGTAACTGTAGAGTGTGACCAAGAAATCCCAGCTCCTTCTTATGAAGTTTCTGATAACTGTGACAGCGACGTAGATGTTGTCGTTACTGCAGAGATTATTGACGGAGAATGTGATTTTGAATACTCAATGGTACGTACTTATACTGCAACTGATAACTGTGGAAATGTTGCTACAGGAACTCAGGTGATTACAGTTCAGGATACTACTGCTCCTGTAATTGATGAGGTTGCTGACGAGACTTACGAGTGTGATGTTAACATCCCTGTAACTCTTCCAAATGCAACTGATAACTGCGGAGAGGTAACAGTTACTTACAACGATGGAGATGATATGCCGGGCGAATGTCCAGTAGCTTACTCTTTCGTACGTACGTATACTGCAACTGATGAGTGCGGTAACTCAAGCACAGAGTCACACACAATTAGCGTAGTTGATACAACTGCTCCTGTTTGGGATGCTTTTGAAGGCGACGTTGATATGCCATGTGATGACGTAAGTGATGCGATTTTGGTTTCTGCTACTGATAACTGTTCTGACTTCGAGATCACATTTGAAGATCAAGTTGTTTCAGGAGGTTGTGCAGGAAACATCATCCGTACTTATTATGTAGTTGATGACTGTGGTAACGCAGCTGAGCCAATCCAACAAATCATTCACTTGATTGATAACGTTGACCCATGGTTCACTGAATTCCCAACTGATGTTACTGTTCCTTGTGATCAAGTTCCTTCAACTGATGTTAACATCGCTTACGATGATAACTGTACTGAAGTAACATTGGCTTACGACGGAATGACTACTACTCCTGGTTCTTGTATTGGAGATTACACATTGGTTCACTGCTGGACTATCACAGACAACTGTGATAACTCTACTCAAGCTTGTTGGACTATCACTGTAACTGACAACCAAGGTCCTGAGTTCACATTTATCCCTACTGGAGATGAGATCTCTTGTGAGAATGAAGTTCCTGTTGTAATGGCTGAAGCTGTTGACAACTGTGGTACTGCTGAAGTAACTTACTCAGATGCTATCATTGAAGGTGACTGTCCTCAATCTTATGAAGTTGTAAGAACTTGGACTGCTACTGATGATTGTGGAAACGCAACTATCGCTACGCAGACAACTAACTACTATGTATATGACAACGTTCCTCCGTTTATTTCGGACGATGTTGCTGATATCACTGTAGAGTGTCCAGGTGATGTTCCTTCATTCGATGATTGGTCAGCAACTGATAACTGTGATCCAAATCCAGCCGTTTCAACAATCATTAACGTGATTGAAGAAGATGACTGTGGTAACTACTATGCTGAAGTTACTTGCACTGCGACTGACGCATGTGGTAACAGTAGCAGCGTTTCATTCACTGTTACTGTTCAGGACGTTACTGCTCCTGTACTTGATGATGAGCCAGCTGATTTGGTTGTTGACTGCGAAGGTGAAGTGCCTGCTGCAGAAGACTGCACAGCTACTGATAACTGTGGAAACGAAGTGATGATCTCATACGAAGAGCAAATGTTCGGAGATCTTCCAGCTGAAGGTTCTGTTGCAGACTGTCAATTGGTTAGTCCTGTTTCTCCATATTACAACCCAGATTGGTCGTTATGGTTACAGAACTTCCCTATCGGTTATAGATTCTATTCTCTAGTCGATGGTCACAGAGTTGAGTATCCAGATGGAACTGCTCACATTACTGCAACTGTAGTAAGCGTGAACTATCCAGACGCTGGTTGGTCAATTGACTTGTGGTTTGAAGCTGGAATGGATTGGACAGAATGGTCTACTCAAGGTTTCCCTACAAGCTACAAGGATGACTTCGATCTAGCTGGATTGAACTACGAGGACTGGATGTATTATATCATCTCAGCTGAGTCGTCAACTCTTACTGGATGGGGTGACTTTGCAGGTTCATTGTTGGACTTGAGTCATGCACCTTCTAATTACTTCTACGGTTACCAAGTTGGTATTGCAGCTAACAACGTAAATGCCAACTACGGTGGCGGTGGATGGTTCTACTATGAAGGTTTGTGGGTAGATTCAGCTCAAGACTTACAAGAAGAAGTAAGTGGTGCTGGTGACTTTGCCTTCGAGCTAGATTGCTGTCCTCAGTACTGGTTGGAGCGTACATGGTGTGCAACTGACTGTTCAGGCAACGAGACTTGCTATACTCAGACTATTACGTTTGAGGATCTAGACGGTATCGGAAGCCCTGAAGGTGAGATTCCACAATCTGACGTTGTTGAAGTGAAAGACGATTTTGAAATTATCGTTGTAGCTCCAAACCCAACTGCTGAGAAAGCGACTATCAAGTTTGCTTCTGCTACTGTGAACACATTGAAACTCGAAATTTATGACCTATCAGGTCGTAAGGTTGGAGTGTTGTTCAACGGTAACGTTGTTGCGAATCAATTGTATACTATAGATTACTCTGCTGGAGATCTCGAAAGCGGTATCTACACAATACGATTGGCTTCTCAAACTAAACAAGTAAATGAGAAACTCGTAGTGTCTAAGTAAGACACAGAGCTAAATATTAAAAGGGGCTGTTCTGATGAAAATCGGAACAGCCCCTTTTTTTATGGGCTGACTTCAGTCAGTTTTGATTCTAGGACCTTTCACTACCTTTGCAGCTTCGGATTTATCCATAGTATAACATGCAATTGTATTATGAAAGCTCTATATAACACCGAAGATTGGCGTGTTCTCAAAGAAAGAATGGCGCAGAGTGCCGACAAGCGCGTTACTGTTTCGTTCTATAAATATTGGAACATTGAAAATACCCAACTCTTCAGAGATTATCTATTCACGCATTGGAGTGAACTTGGCGTGTTCGGTCGGACCTATGTGGCCTCCGAAGGGATCAATGCTCAGATTTCCGTTCCACAGGAAAATCTAGAATCATTCATTGATCACCTCTATTCAATTTCCTTCCTCGATGGTGTACGGTTGAACTATGCTATCGAAGACGATGGCAAATCTTTCTACAAACTCATCATTAAGATTCGAGCCAAAATCGTGGCCGACGGCCTTAACGATGAGACCTTTGATGCCTCGAATACCGGCGTCCACCTTTCGGCCGAGGAATTCAATAAACTTACCGATCAAGAAGACACCATCCTCGTCGATATGCGCAATCACTACGAAAGTGAGGTCGGACATTTCAGGGGAGCGATTACGCCAGATGTGGATACGTTTCGCGAAGAGATTGCCTTGGTGGAAGATATGCTTGCCGATAAAAAGGACCAGAATATCGTCATGTACTGCACGGGTGGTATTCGATGCGAAAAAGCAAGTGCCTGGCTCAAGCACCAAGGGTTCAATAATGTCCATCAACTCAATGGCGGTATCATTGAATACGCTCGGCAGGTCAAAGAGCAAGGACTAGAGAATAAATTTCGCGGTAAAAACTTTGTCTTCGACGAACGCTTGGCCGAGTCTATTTCCGATGAGGTGATCTCCAACTGCCACCAATGCGGTGAGCCCTGTGACTCACACATCAACTGCCGAAACGAACTATGCCATCTACTCTTCATTCAGTGCGAGAAGTGTGCCGATAAATTTGGTAAATGCTGCTCTCATGAATGTAGAGACTTTGCAGATTTACCTGAAGAGGAACGTAGGAAGGTGCGCAAAGGGGTTAAATTCACGAAACAGGACTTCCACAAAGGAAGGAGCCCAAGATTGAAATTTCGCCCTTTGAATGCGTCAGGTGACTCTTGCAGTATGGGTGACTAGGGCGGCATGGTTTTTGAGCTTCGAATGCTCAGCATTTGCCTTGTGCGATTACTTTCTTATTATCATGTCCTGACCACAACTGTAATTGTTCATGGCGTTGTAAGCTTTGTAGGCCGATTTCACCTTTGACTGCTCAGGATTCCGGTGATCTTTGAAGGTAAATGTGGAATCGAAAATGAAAACCTCGTCGCCTATAAGTAATTCGTCGTGGTACACCATCTTCGGGAGCGCGTCGCTATAGAAATTCAAAGGAATCATGCGCTTGGCATTGAAAACGTGGCTTGTGTCTAAACCCTCTCCGATATCGGAACGCTCAGCCGGCAATTCGGCGCCGAAATTACCTTCAAGTAAGGCCGTTAATGAGGGCAAAATATCCAGGTGGGAACACAATCCCTCAAACTCTTCAGCTGATTTAAGCATAGGGGAATAAATGATCAGAGGCACCTGATAGTGTCCCAAATACCTGTTTCCCGCCGAGGTGTACCAGCCGTGATCTCCCACAATGATGAATACCGTATTCTCGTAGTGTGGAAGCTCTTTGTAATTGGTCATGAATTCTTTCAAGGCATCGTCGGCAAAGATCATGGAGGCAAATACAGTTTCTCCGAGGTCCTCCCTCTGCTCAGCAGTAATCGACATCGCATTGAATCGCTCGTCCAAATAATCCTTTGTGTAATAGATGGAATCTGCCTGGTTGTACGGACTGTGAAAAGTAAGTGTTTGGTACACGTCCAAAAACGGTCGGCCCGAAACAGGCTCATGTGAAAGGTCGATTCCTTGGCTAAATAAAATTTTGTCGGAATAACCCCAAACCTCGTTCCCTTTGACGCGTTCGAACTGACCGTTGGCTAAGTACTTTTCATCAAATAATTCATAATCGCGGTACTCGTGCAAATTTGGATGCGATTGCAACCACCGACTAACATTGTCAAATGCCCCATATCCCGCGTAAAAATACCTCGAATGGTAATTCAGAGGAGCCAATTGCTCGAAGATGGGCTCGCTTGCCGGGTACCTCCATTTATGCTCTTCACCAATATTTGTATTCACCAATCCACGTTCCGATAGGCCGTAAGGCAAAGAGCCAAATAAATTCGTAATCGGTCCCCAAGAGCGATCGGCATTGCTGAGCATGTTCTCCCAGTACAGACTTTCCTTCCGGAGTGAGTCGGTGAAGGTGGCAACCGTGCCTAGAAAATTATTTTTACCCGCATAGCTTGGGGCCAGACTCTCAGAAACAACAATAACTATGTGTGGCAAGATGCTATCTGTGGGGAAAAATGGGCCCAGGACATTTCGACGGGGCTCATCATGCAGCAAGGGATAGGCGCTCTCCGTATACGCAAAACTCGGCGTCAGCGACCAGTACTTCGAACATTGATCCTTCCAACGAATGCGCTGCTCAAAAGTAGATTCTGAAGCTACGTTGTCTATCGATCGTACGAAAAAGTGGACTTTGGAATTGGCCAACATCCAGGTTTCGGCGTCTGTAAATTCCTTGCGTGAAGGTTTTTCATTTTGGTTCTTGATCGATGCCATTGACCAAATAAGAATGCCCGTGAGAAACGCATATTTAACCAAAGGATGAGGCGTTCTCATCTTGGAAATAAGCCACACAAAAAGGAAAAAAACAAGCACGCCAAATACATGGATTCCCCAAATGCCCAGTCGGTCGACCGACATTTCGGCACCAGCGATCAAACCCATATCTGCAAATGAAATATTCAGCAGACTTGCGTCAACCAAGGTGTGATTGGTAATGAAGACGTGCGTAAGGATGAGGTTCAAGGTGAGCAGAAGCAGGCCCAGCACAACCAGTACAATGAAGCCGAACTTCTTGTGTATTAGACTCAAGATTAGTGAGATAAGGAAAATTGCCGAGCCTATGAGACCTACTACAATGGCTTCATTTTCAAATACCGAGCCGAGCAAATTGGACTCAATTGCAGTCTCCTCCGTAAACTTAAAATAGATGAGCTCATATATCCGAATGGCCAGAAAAGTGAGCAATAACCCTATCACTCCAAGCGCAAGTGGATAAATTCGGTCGATTATTTGATGTAGCCTTTTACTTTTCAATTGCCACTTCATTGAAGAAAATTCTCTTTGTAATCCACTAAAATCACTTTCACTTGTGAATCTTCTGCAAGTTGAGCAATTCGCAGCTTTCCTTCTTCACCCTCAAGCCCGTTGGTCCACAAATGCAATACCGATTCGGGAAAATTGAGGTCCAAAAATTCATACATGCTTTGGTCTGCCGAAAGTGCATCAACCGCTCCGGTAGCCAACATTTGCGCGATCGCCTGATGGATCCTCGCCGAGTCGGCACTAGAACCATCCTCGAAATGTGGAAGCCAATAACTGGTGTTTAAGCCAGCATTGTGCAGTTTTTGAATAGCCCCTTGATCCCAGCTCTCAACGATAATCCTGTCCTCCATGTTGCGCATACGAATCAAATCATGCAGCACAGCAACGGCCAGCTGGTGGTCTACTTTGTCCAAATTTTTGAAGTCAATCCAAAGGTAAGTGTCGCGATCAAGCACCACGGCATCCAAATAATCCCCCAAACTCAAATCGGCAGGCTCGTCCTCGTCGTGGCGCACGGTAAATTGCAGACTAAGCTCATCGAAGAAAACGTCAATTTCCAATCCAGGAAATTCCTTGGCAGCGACGATCGATTGGTCAATGTCATTCGAGCGATGGGCCCAAAGCTTATCGGGAGAGTTATAAAATGTGCCTTTGATAGGGGGCTCCTCGGACTCAGTCACCTTGTTCTCGCAACTTATGAGCATGCTTATTATGCACAAGGCAAATGCATAACCAAATGTCGATGAGAGAAAAAGGCGAGTAAATGTGAGAGATACCTTCATAAATGCCACTCGGCCAACAGCCGGTTGATGGTACTTGGAAGCAGAATTATTTCTTCTCCTGAGCGTCTACCAAGATGTAGTTCATTTGATAAACATCATCCTCGTTCAAGGTGAATTTGCCTTCGAAAGTGAGTCTTTCGTCGGTCTTGTACTTTCTCGATTTAGATTTGAATCGAAGGTCTACAACCGACTCAGGACCAGCGCCCCCGCAAAAAAAGCAGTTGGCATACGGATAGCGTGACAGAACGTAAAAATCCTCGTCGTAATCAACGGGAATGACGTATCCGGTAATAAATACAGACTTACCCTCAAGACTCAATACTGATTCTCCAAACGTTGGTTTCCAGTAATATGCATCCAATTCTTCAATATAAACGTCCTTAAATTCGACATCACTCAAGGTGCGCCAAGTAAGCTCCGATGCACCAGCCACTTCGTCGAATCCAGCAGAGAAAGTTTCAATTTCGCCAGCGTTGACCAAGATGTCGGTGTCTAAATTCGTCGGCAACGGGTGCTTACATACAGAAGAAAGATTCATGCTCGAAACCACAACGATCACGAGTATCCATAAAATGTAGTTTCTCTTCTTATCCATCAGCGAGTGTTTTTGAAATGTCAATTTGAACTGCTCGTATTGCAGGCAATAATGAGGCCAAACTTCCTACAAATATAGTGATTATGAACATCAGCCATTCCATAGGGATGGGCCCAAGATCATTCATGCTGTAATGAAAATTCTCCTTCATGAAGTAGGAGAGGATTAACAAACCGATTCTGCTGAGCACAAACCCAATGAAAAACCCAAGAACCGATAAAATCAAGCCCTCTTGTAAGATCAATGTGAAAACTTTGGATCGGGAGGCGCCCATCGTACGCATGAGGGCCAATTCATATTTTCGGTCTTTCAGCGAGTTGAAAAGAGAAATGAATACCGATATAAATGAAATGATCACGATGATCAAGGCAATGGCACTCAAGGCCTTCATTCCCAAACCGAAATTCTCGTTCAACCGGTTGATTTCTATCGCTGGCAGAGCAATACTCATATTGGTGTCCTTGATCGTATTTGGAATCGTCATCACCGCCAAAGGATTCTTCTTTTTCAGTAAAACCGCCGTGTATTCTCTTTCCGAATCGGGAATTGTATCGCCTTCTTCCGTGTGCACGTCCCAGATTGATTGAATGGGGGTAAGGATGAGTTGGTCTACAACTGTGTGCGATTCCGCAAATATGCCTACAACCGTAAATATTCGATTGGTGTGTACATCTGTATTGTCCTCCAGTCCGTGCGCACTGTAAAAAGTATCGCCCACTTTCATACCCATCTCATCGGCAACAGAGCGGCCAATCGTCGCTTCAAATGGTTCCGAATAAAAATTTCCCTCTTCGACCACAGCGCCGTAATGTTGGGCATATTTCTCTGTCGTGCCCACGATGCGATATTTCAAGTAATTGTCGCCGTAGGCCATCGGAATGGCATCGGCGATATAAGGGTGCTTCATGACGCGACGTGCTTCAAGCATATTGATATTGCCCGTTGGTGCGTCGACTTGATAGACCGCCGAAAGAATCAATTGCAAGGGGCTACCTTTTGCGCCGAGGACCATGTCGATGTCCTTGATGTTTCGGTCAAATTGCTCCTTCAATTGCGACTGCATGACCAGAAGCAAGGAGATGATCCCTACGCCAAAAGCGAGTAGGAGCAGACTCAATGTTGTGTTGAGAGGCTTGTTTCGAATATTGGCCCAGCTAATTTTTAACAGATTCATAGCTCAACTCGTTTTTCGAATTCGTCTTTTAGACGTTGGTCATGTGTAACAATAATCAAGGTCGCCCCAGAGATTTCGGCTTGCTCGCGTAGTAGCTTTATTACTTCGCTTGCATTTTTATCGTCCAAGGCCGAAGTGGGCTCATCGGCCAAAATCAATTTCGGATCATTGACCAAGGCGCGCGCAATAGCTATGCGTTGTTGCTCCCCTACGCTCAACTGTCTTGGGGGGACATTTGCCTTGTGCTGGAGAGAAAGTCTTTCCAAAATGACCATCGCCTTTTTCCGATCGATAACCTTTCCACTTAAATACTGCGGCATGATCAAGTTGTCGATGACCGACAATGAATCTATGAAATGAGCCGTCTGGAAAATAATCCCAATGTTCTGTCCGCGAAAATGATCGAGTTTGGACGAACTGAGATTTTCAACGGCCGTTTCGTCTATTTTTATCGAGCCTTTGGTGGGTTGGAGTAAACCAGCAAGTAGGTGCAATAGGGTGGTTTTACCTGATCCACTTTGACCTAAAAGCAGCATCTGACCACCATTCTCACAGCTGAAATCGGGGAAGCGGAAAGCGGGGCCTTCACTGTATGTAAATTCAATTCCTTCGCACTGTAACATTCGCGCCAATTTTCGAGTTGTCGAAGGTACATATTTCAGCGTCATTGGCTTAGTCTGCTTGGTTAAAAAGAACTAATTTGAATTAGAAAATAGTGTCATTCGATCCTAGGAATTGTGAACATTCATGTCTGGTGTCGAAGGTCCTCACGTAGTTCTTGCTAACTTCGCGTCATGAAATTTCAATCGAGATTAAACAAGTTTCTATTGGGCGTGGTAATAGGCCTTGTGCTTGTCGTCATGTTCTTTGGTGGTAGAGATTGGCTCTCTTGGCTGCCTGGCCCTCAGGTGAAAAAACAGATTACCGAGTGGTACCAAACTCCAAGCGAAGAAATAAGCGCCGCGCTAGTTTGTTCTGGCTTTTCGGATGAGTTGTTATCTAAGGTGATGTCGGAAGGGGATGTCGATTTTGGCAAAAGTGATACACGTGCCACTCCACGCATGTACTGGATTGGTTATGATGCGGAGAATCTGGGTCATGTTGATGTATCCTTTGAGATTCGAGGAGAGGAAGCCCGGATCGTTGATTTCAGACCGAGGAAGGACTGCCCCTGATTCATCCAAAACTTCGTAGGAAAGAAACACAATGTCACGTAAGCAAGAAAGCACGAAAGAGTCTGTATTGGCGGGTGCCTTGGATCTGATTGAGAAGCATGGGATGGCTAGTTTTTCGGTGCGAAATGTCGCCAAACACCTTCAAATATCCACTCAACCAATCTATAGCTATTTTGGCGGCAGTTCCGATCTTTATAACGCTGTGTTGGCAGAAATTGAGAGGCAATTATTGGCTCAAATAGAGTATCCATATTCAGAATTCGTTTTCCGTAACATGGGGTATGGTTTTGTGCTTTTTGCCAAGGAGCATCCGAATTTGTTTTCCACTTTCTTTCATCCCAATGAAGTGAATGAAAAATTTATAAAAGTCTTTTTAGAAAAACTTAGAGTTGCTTTGGATTTAGATGAACGATTTATCCAAATTAGCTCCAAAGGGAAAGATGGACTCATGGAAAAGATGTGGACATTTTCCTATGGTTATGCATTTCTAATTGTTCGTGGCTTGGTTCCCAATGACTCGGAAAAGGCAATAAAGGACATGATCCTTGAAGTTGGAACGGCGGTTATTGTTGGCACAATGAAAGAAGAAGGATTAATGGGATAATATTTTTTTGCTCAATAATATAACAGGTGTTATATTGCCTAAAAATATAACGAATGGTCAAGCTGAATTTACTATGTTGTTTTGTCGCGTTATGCATTTCGTCCACCGCGATAGCACAACAAGTCCAAGGTGAAATTCACGGTGAGATTGTCGATGTGAACTCCGAAACGCCCATCCCTTTTGCATCGATAACCATTGTTGGGTCCAGTCCGCCAAAAGGTTCTTCATCCGATATTGACGGTCAATTTGTCATTTCCAATATTGATGTTGGTCGAATAAGCCTCGAAGTGTCTTGTATTGGTTATGAAACTATGATTCTTAGCGAGGTAGTCGTAAGAAGCAAAGGCAACGAATTCATTCGGGTTGGTCTGCGAGAAAACATGCAAATACTCGGCGAGATTGTTGTGCGGCCAACACAGGAAAAGGAAAGACCTCTCAATAAAATGGCTACTGTGAGTGCTAAGCAATTGAATATGGAAGAAGCCAGTCGCTATGCCGGAGGGTTTGATGATCCCGCCCGCTTGGTGTCGTCATTTGCCGGTGTCGCTGGTAGTGTGGGTAATAATTTGTTGGTAGTCCGCGGAAATTCGCCCAAGGGAATCTTGTGGCAAATTGAAGGGATTCCTGTTCCAAATCCAAATCACTTTGGTGAGATTACAGGATTCGGAGGTGGCGGCATTACCGCTCTTAGCAGCACGACAATTGGTAACTCCGATTTCTTTACTGGGGCTTTCCCGGCCGAATATGGTAGTGCACTATCCAGTGTTTTTGACCTCACTATTCGAAATGGGAATTCACACGAGTATCACCATTCCTTTCAAGCTAGTTTTCTAGGTTTAGATCTTGCATCGGAAGGTCCGATTTCAAGGAAGTCGAATTCTTCATACTTGATCAATTACCGCTATTCGACTCTGGGGCTTCTGGGTCTTGGGATTCAATATCAAGACTTGTCTTTCAAGGTAAATCTACCAACGAAGAACATTGGTAATTTCTCAATTTGGGGCTTGGGTTTGATTGATGCAACCGATAGTGCTCCTGATCCCGACACAACAGAAGTGGGATCACAATGGCAGTACTACGACGATCTTTCGACCGAGACTGCCAAACTTGCTACCGGCATTCTCGGCATCTCACACAAAAATTTCTTTGGTGAAAAAATGTTTGTCAAGACGACCGTGACAGCCTCGTCTAGTAATATTATCGCTCACAATAGTCGGCTTGATTCCACTTATTCTTCCGACTATCAATTGGATAATGTTGAATACCAGTCTATGGATTACCGCATAGCCTCCGTACTGAATACTAAGTTCGGTCGGCGGCATACCAATAAAACGGGAGTTCTATTTACAAATTTGAACTTCAATTTCAAGTTAGAACAAGCTTTGGAATTCGGTCTGCCATTAAGCAATATTGCCAACGATAATGGGAGTGGAAATCTTATGCAAGCTTATAGCCAATCATCTTTTATCCTTGGCAAATGGCAAATCAATCCCGGAGTTCACTATTTGTATTTTACCTTAAATGATAAACATTCACTTGAGCCACGATTGGGAATTAATTTCCGACCAAATGATAGGAATACGTGGAGCTTGGGATATGGCTTGCATAGTCAAGTGGAAAAACTGAGCTTTTATTTAGCTGACGTGCCAGTCAATGGCCAAACAAAACAACTAAATAAGAGTATGGGTCTGACCAAAGCGCATCATGTTGTGCTTTCTTATGACCGCATGTTTGGTGAACGAACACACCTGAGAATTGAGCCCTATTTCCAGTACTTGTTCAATGTGCCCGTGATAGACAACAGCTATTTCTCAATGTCTAATGTGACTGACGATTTTTTTATCAATAGTGAATTACAAAATTCAGGAACTGCACAGAATATGGGTGTTGATTTAACCATCGAGCAGTTCTTTCACAAAGGATTCTATTACTTGGTCACCATGTCGATATTCGACTCGAAATACATCGATGGTGCAGGGCAAGAGCACAATACACCGTTCAATAGAAAATTAATCTCCAACGTTCTTGTCGGAAAAGAGTGGCTCGTCAAAAGTCGAAATCTCTTCAGTGCAAATATGAAGTACACTTATTTAGGTGGGGGATGGCAGCATCCAGTGCGTGAATCCGAATCCTTGGAGAATGAGGAGGTCGTGCTTGATTACAACAATCCTTACAGCGTGCAGAATCCAACATCGCATGTGGTAAGTGTGACATTTACATATCGAATCAACAAGAAAAGACATTCAAGTTTATGGTCGCTTCAAGTTTTAAACGTACTTGGGGCCAAAGAGTACCTAGGATATCAATACAATTTTAAAGAACACACCATTGATGTCAATACCGACGCTATAATTCTTCCAAATTTGAGCTATCGATTCGAATTTTAGGCTTGCAAGAAAAGACATTTGCGCACAGCGCTGATCCTATTCAATACCCACCATAAAACGAGTAGTTTCCAACTTCGAATCCTCCTTGTAGAGAATCTGAAGGGTGAACACTCCGTCGCCAAGGGTTTTTGTGTCGATGTCGAAGGTTCGGGTAAGGTTCAAGTCGCGGCGATCCCACACTTTCCGTCCGTTGCTATCCCATACACGTACTTCCTGAATGTCAGTAAATTCGCCTACGTCGACCGTGAGAATTGATTGCGTGGGGTTCGGAAAAACGCGAATGTTCCCATCCAAATCGGGACCCGTAGAAGTAGGGTCGCTTTCAAGTTTGTACACAGCTAAGCTCGTACACAAATACATTTCGCCCTTGTTGTCCTCGGCAAAGCCATAACTGTTTTCATCCCAGGGAGTGAAGCCGCCCGGAACTTCGATTTCAAATGGTTTTGCTTGCCAATTTTGGCCCGCCCCTGAGAGAATCCAAAATTTCACATCCCAGAATCCACAGAAATCGGCGACGATCAAATAGCCAGTGAGTGATGGAATATTGCTTCCGCGATATACGGTTCCGCCTACGGTAGCGCAGAGGCCATCCGAGTGATGATAATCGAAAATGGGAAGCCTTAAATTACCTTCGGGATTGCAGCCTTCGACAGGTTCGTAGCAATAGCTTCCCTCCATCAAGCGCCATCCAAAATTTAAACCATAGGGCTCATCGGGTGAGATCATGTTGATTTCTTCCCAGTCCACTTCTCCAACGTCGGCCACAAACATATCGCCTGTCTCTCGGTCGAAAGAGAATTTCCACGGATTTCTCAATCCATAGGCCCAAATCTCGTCCAATGCTTCAGCATCGTCAACAAAAGGATTGTCGGCCGGAATCGTATAGGGCTCCAAGCCATGCGCCTCAATCCGCAATATTTTGCCCAGGAATGTTTGTAGATTCTGACCGTTGCCAAATTCGCCATGGTCGTCACCATTACTCCCTCCTCCAGGCGATCCATTGCCTGTAGATCCTCCATCGCCGCATGAAACATACATATAACCGTCAGGCCCAAAAGCAATTTGTCCGCCATTGTGCCCATCCTGTGGATCATCGCCTTCGTCAAATTCCAACAATTCATACCATTGCGTGTAGTCAACTTGATCAGGGTCGCTATCCGATTGTTTGAATGCCATCAATCGCTGCTCGATTTCATCGCCCGTACCGTCTGGTCGAAATCCATTGTAGGTAACATAGCAGATTCCATTTTCCGAAAAGTTGGGATCGAAGGTAAATCCATTCAACCCTTGCTCGGCATTCGTTCCGAAATGACAAATGTCCAGTCCGCCCTCACCAATATTCAAAAAAGGCGTCACCTTCAACGAATCACCCTCATAAATCCAAACCCGCCCATCATGGCAAGCGATATACAAGCGATTATCCTCGACGTCCTCGGTAGCCGAAAGCAAGTGAATGGGCTTGAATAATTCAACCATCCGACTGGCAACCACTCCATCGGGTTGGGCCATAAGTTGGGAAGCCAAGAAAAAACTGAGGAGGATTAGTACTTCTGTTTTCATCTATTCGTCTATCGAGGTAGTATTATTGTTGTCTACCTTTGCAAAGATATTGGTTGTTACCTTAGTCTGTGAAGAAGTTTCGCGTTTACATAGTAATCCTCTTGTTGGTGTCCTCCCAGGCACTCTTTGTCAATTTCACCCCCTCTTCGGCAGGTGATCGCTGTGCTGTAGGTACGACCGATTCCCTCTCTGTGGCCTCCGGGGAGTACTTTGTCGGGAGCGGACAATGCGTTACATGCCACAGTACGGATACGACTGGTCGCTCCATGGTCGATCGAGATGGGAACGATGTTTCGATGACAAATGATTGGATTGGAACCATGATGGCCAATAGCGCAAGAGACCCTTTTTGGCGGGCCAAAGTGAGCCACGAGATCGTGATAAATCCCCAACTACAAGAAGAAATTGAGACGACCTGCACCAAGTGCCACGCACCTATGGCGCACTACGAAATGGCGCTCACTACTGGCGAAAGTTTTAATTTAACGCATCTCGACACCTCTAGTTTAGGCATGGATGGAGTAGGCTGTATGTCTTGCCACCGCATGGACGAGGATACCTTGGGATTGAGGTTTGTCGGGACCATGCAGTATGCCGAGCAAGATGTTGCATACGGTCCGTTCAACGATCCTTGGAGCGGACCCATGGCCGGGTTGACTGGGATTTCACCTGTGAAGAGCGGACATGTACGAAAGTCTGAACTGTGCGCTTCTTGCCATTCTCTTTTTACCGAGACGATTGATTTGGATGGGGAACCTACAGGGATTACCTTCTTCGAGCAATCGACCTACCACGAGTGGGTCAATTCAATATATCCCGACAACAATACCGAGTGCCAATCATGCCATATGCCTCAAGTTGAAGGTGGCGCCATTGCCGCGTCTCAGCCCGATTGGTTGTTTGAACAAAGTCCCTTTGGAAAGCATTATTTCGTTGGTGGCAATGATTTTATGTTGCGCTTGATGGCTGGGAATAGGGAAGAGCTAAATGCACCAGCTACGGAAGAGCAGTTTTTGTTGGCGGCCAAAAGAACTCGCGATCAATTGCGCACGCAGACGCTAGATCTAAAGGTAGAAATTGACTCAACGGCCTCTGACTCGGTGTACATTTCAGTTTTACTCGAGAACAAGTCTGGACACAAATTCCCTACAGGTTACCCAAGCCGTATCGCATGGATTGAAGTGGTAGCAGTCACGTTGCAAGGAGATACGCTTTTCAAAAATGGCTTGATGGACGATGAGTACCACATCCAAGGCCGCGATCTAGGCATGGAGCTGCACCATGATGTCATTCGTTCGGTTGACGATGTGCAGATATACGAAATGGTCATGGGCGACGTCGAAGACAATATCACGACCGTACTTGAACGTGCGAAAGGTCCGCTCAAAGACAACCGCATTCCACCCAAAGGATTCTCCCTCTCACATTACACGATCGACACGACATTGGTGGCGGGCAGGGCTTTGCTCGATGAGAATTTCAACCGACAAGGAAGCGTCGAGGGGTCGGGTAGCGATGAGGTCAAGTATGCTATGAAACTCAATGGGTATTCCGGACTGTTCGACTTGCAGGTGCGCGTCAAGTATCAGTCCTTGCCCGTGCGCTGGATGGAGGAAATGTTTGCCCAGTCCACCGAAGAAATCGACTTGTTCCGCGAAATGTACACGACCACCGATAACACGCCGCTCCTCATTGCCGAATACAAGGGTCGTCTGCACACAGCAAGAGTCGATCACCAGGGAGAGCCATTGGTCGTATTCCCGAATCCAAGCTACGATGGGAAGGTTTTTATTGAGCCGCTGGCAAATGTTGTTATCCATTCATACCAAGTCTACTCGTCCACTGGAAAATTGATCAATGAACAGCCTTGGAGTAGCAATCGCCAACTGACCTTACCTCAAAACGAGGCGATGTATTACATTCGATTTAATACTTCCGAAGGGTTTGTTACTCGGCAAATTTTGGTGATTCTGGAATAGTTTGAAGAACCTTTAAATGATGGAAAAAAAGGAGAAGATTATCAGGACTTGGAAAGGATGGACAACATTGGAAAATGCGCCTATCTATGAAGATATGTTAATCAATGAAGTGTTCCCTACGGTAAAAAAAAATGGGGTTTTGGGGTTAGAAAAAGTTAGCATTTCAACTATCAACAAAACCAATGAAGTTGAATTCTTTCTAATGCTTCAATTTGATTCTTTGGATTCTGTTAAGTTGTTCGCGGGGGAAGATTATACAATAGCCTATATCCCAGAAAATGCCAAGCGAGTCTTGAAGAGATTCGATAAGACAGCCGACCATTATGAACTAAAAAAAGAACTTGTGCTTTAGGTCAAGAGTAGCTCCAACTCCACATATAAAGGATAGCCAGATCGTACACATCAAATTATTAGCTGCCTAGAATGTATACGCCAACGGATGAATAAAAAACCGTTTTCAATTGGATGTATTTGAGGTTGTAGGCACTGGTGATTCTGGAGTAGTGACCTATGCTACTTGCCCCTTCCTACGCTTCCTCTCCTTCAAAATCAAACTCAACTCCCGTCCAGTCTGACCTTTAACTGAAGTATTTTCCTCGGCACGTCGAATGAGGTAGGGAATTACGTCGCGAATGGGTCCGTAGGGAACGTATTTGGCCACGTTGAATCCATTTGCGGCCAAGTTGAAACTGATATGGTCGCTCATGCCAAATAACTGGGCGAAGTAGACACGTGTGTCTTTGTTGCCTACGCCATGTTGCCCCATCAATTCAGTGAGGTAGAGTGAGGAGACTTCGTTGTGTGTTCCTGAGCAGACGGCCATGTGCTCCAGATGTTCAATGCAAAATTTCTGGGCTAGATCGTAATCCTGATCGGTGCTTGCCTTGTCGGGTTGAATAGGCGAAGGATACCCTTTTTCCCGTGCACGATCTCGTTCTTTTTCCATGTAGGCGCCTCGAACAAGCTTGACGGCAAGAACATAGTTTTTGGACATGGCCTCATTGTACGAGGTCTCTAAAAATGCCAATCGATCGTGGCGGTACATCTGCAAGGTATTGTAGACTATGGGTCGCTCCGTATTGAACTTTTCCATCATCTCCGTCGCCAAACTATCGATGGGATTCTGAATCCAGCTTTCCTCGGCGTCAATGAGTATTGGAGTGCCAGTCTTGTAGGCCTCCTCACAAATTTCATGCACCCTATTTCGAACACGTTGAAATTCGGCAATTTCTTTGTCTGAAAGCGGACTGTTACTATTCACTTTCTCCAATAACGCCAATCGCGCAAGTCCGGTCACCTTGAATACGCAAAACGGAATATGGCTATTGCCAGCCGCCACGCGCACAGTTTCGAGGGTTTCTTCTTTTGAGCTTTCGAATTCCTTTTCGCTTTCCTTTCCCTCGACACTGTAGTCCAGAATAGTTCCAACATTATGTTGGTCGAGAATCTTGGTTGTTTCTGCACATTCTTCTATCGTTTCTCCACCACAGAAATGGGCGAATACATTCCCGCGTAAAGCCCAACCGATAGGGATTCGAAGGAAAAGTGCAATGTTCACAGCGACCTTCCCAACCACCACCATAAACGGTTTGCTGATCAATTTAAACAGTACATATGCGCGTGTCAATGACTTGTTGTCCTGACTTGAAAACGCGATTTCGGTGTTATCAAAACTTACCATGGCAGGAATTCGAAGTGCAAATATAAAGCAAGAAGAAACACAAAAGTCGGTATATTTGTTCCTTTCATTTCAATTAGAATCCCCAGTTATGTCTGAAACAACAAATGCATATATAGCAAGCAATAGAGATAAGTTTTTAAACGAACTCATCGAGTTGCTTAAAATACCTAGTGTAAGTGCCGATCCCGCATTCGATGGCGATGTTCGGAAAACAGCCGAAGCCGTACGTCAAAGTCTGCTCGACGCAGGTGCCGACTCAGTGGAACTATGCGAAACGCCAGGTCATCCTATAGTGTATGGGGAGAAAATCATTGATCCTTCAAAGCCAACTGTACTTGTTTACGGTCACTACGATGTGCAACCACCAGATCCTGTTGATCTTTGGGACTCACCGCCTTTCGAACCAGTTATCAAGAAAACAGAGAGCCATCCTGAAGGCGCCATTTTCGCCCGTGGAGCATGTGATGACAAAGGCCAGATGTATATGCATGTCAAGGCATTGGAGGCCATGGTGCAGACCAACTCGCTTCCTTGCAACGTAAAGTTCATCGTAGAAGGTGAAGAAGAAGTTGGCTCGGTCAATCTGGACAATTTCCTCAAAGCCAATAAAGAAAAATTGAAGGCAGATGTAGTCTTGGTTTCTGACACAGGAATTATTTCGAACGATACCCCTTCTATCACCGTCGGATTGAGAGGATTGAGCTACTGCGAAGTAGAAGTCACTGGACCAAACCGTGACTTACATTCCGGACTTTACGGAGGAGGAGTTCCAAATCCAATCAATATTCTCTGCGAAATGATTGCTTCCTTGAAAGATGAAAATCAGCATATTACTGTCGATGGATTCTACGATGATGTCCAAGAACTGAGTCGCGCTGAAAGAGATGAATTGGCAAAAGCGCCCTTTGATCTAGAGCATTTCAAGAAGTCTATTGCTATTTCGCAAGAAGAAGGAGAAGCTGGCTATACTGTTCCAGAGCGCGTGTCTATCCGACCAACACTGGATGTTAACGGTATCTGGGGAGGATATACTGGAGAAGGAGCGAAGACAGTCATTGCCTCTAAAGCCTATGCCAAAATTAGCATGCGTCTAGTGCCTGGCCAACGATCAGAAAAGATCTCACAGCTATTCCAAGATCACTTCACGAAAATTGCCCCGAAGTCGGTCAAGGTAAAAGTAACTTTAATGCACGGAGGAGAAGGGTATGTAACGCCTTCGGATTTTCCAGGATACGTTGCTGCAGCCAAAGCCATGGAAAGCTCATTTGGCAAAAAACCAGTACCGGTTCGCAGTGGAGGGAGTATTCCAATTTGCGCCTCATTCGAGCAAATTCTCGGTCTGAAAACGGTATTGATGGGATTCGGCCTAGACAGTGACGCCATTCACTCGCCGAATGAACATTACGGTTTGTTCAACTACTTCAAAGGAATTGAGACGATTCCTCATTTCTTCAAGCATTTCGCTGATTTGATGAAGTAATTGCGGAACAACATTTGCCTTGTGCTAAGTCCAAATAAGGAAACTATGAAGTGGATGAAGAATTTGGCTCTAGTCTTTGGCCTATCCGTTATGTTGTCGGCCTGCTCATACTACAACGATGTGCAGGTACTCAAAGTCATGAATGTTGAGATAGTTGAGTTTTCGACCGACATTATCAATGCGTCAGTGGAAATTGAAATCAACAACCCGAATTGGTACGACATCAAATTGATCGACTCTGATTTGGACTTGTTTGTCAACGGAAAGTCAATGGGAACAGTCCATTTGGCGGAGAAAGTTGTGATTCCTAAAAAGTCAATATCCATTCAAAAAGTAGAAGTTATCTCTGACATCAAAGATGCTCAAGCCAATTTCCTACAAAGTGCCATGTCTCTATTGTTCAAGAAAACTGCTTTATTAGAGATCAAAGGGGAGGTAAAAGCCCAAGGGTTGATGGTCACCAAAAAAATTCCTGTCGAGATCAAGGAAGAAATGGATATTCGTGATTTTGGACTTTGAGGATCGTACTAAAGAAGACCCAATAAAATTAATAAATCCGATAAGTTAACTATTCCATCTCCATTGAGATCACCAGGGCAATCTTCGCTATTTCCGATACAGCCTATCTGACCAAGGAAGTTAAGTAGGTCGGTAATATCGACTTCTCCGTCGCCAGAAAGGTCGCCGCAATTCAGATAATAAGAACAAGTGCCATTGTCAATATTCGCCTCGGAATTGTAGTTGCAGGCTGCTGAATCGGTGCATCCTGGTACGGCATTGTCGATAACCTGAAATGGAATTTGATATGCACAAAAATCCAGAATCACGTTTAATGTGAAATCACCGAGCCAAATTCCAGCGATCTCCTCTCCAACAGTGAATTGATCAGGTGAAAATTCTTCGATTGTGAAGGTCTCCGCTTGAAAAGGACCAGTGACCAAATTCACTACGATCGTCGCATTTAAACCGTTGTCATCAGGTGGTACGATAATCTCAATTTCGTATACCGGTTCAGGTTCCAGCGAAGTATCAACGACGTATTCAAAACTTGAATGGCAATTGCTATTGGCGTCGGTTATTTCGAAGAGATAAGAGCCAAAACTAAATTCACCAAACGCTAAATTATTCGAGTCTGGGACGGGTACTGTCCAGTCGGGTGTTGAAGAGACACCAGTTTCCGTGTTGGTGACTAGCACTTCAAAGGTTTCCATATCAGAAACTGCGTTGGGAAATACGACCTCAAACCACGCATCTTGAACATCCGGATAATCACAAGACATCATATTGTAAATGATGTCTTCTATTTCAAATTCACCGTCGTTCGGTGTCCCCACTGTGAAGCAAACTTGGTCAGACGACATGCAATCCTGGCCAGAATCTAAATAAAACGTAATGCAATAATCGCCAGCTGGAAATCCTGAAACAATTAAGTTCCCTCCGGAAACAACTACAAAGCTAATACCACCAGGATCAGGCGTGATCAACGCACCTTCGTACACTATTGGCTCACTTCCCATTGGATTAACAAGAACCACTTGACCATTTTGCATGCTGCCACAAGTGGCGCTGGTGCTTCCAACGTATTCTACGAGATCAACGCTTTCTGGAGATAGATTTTCGCCATCTACGGGAATCACTAGTGTTTCGTCACAGCTAGGTGGTGAACTACTTGTGGAGATGCTCACCGTTAATTCGCCGGACCATGGAACATCAGTTAACTCAAACAGGTGTTGGCCCGGAGTCACTTCCATTGCAGATATATGTACGTCCGTGTCGAACAGAATGGTTAGATAGAACAGATCGTCTTCACCATCCGAACCACCTAGATCTAAATCAATACTGAGCAAAGAGGTTTCGCAGTTTTCGAGTGAATATTCGCTTTCGACATTGAAAGCCCAGCCTTCGCAATCATCACTTTCTTGGGAAAATAGGACGCATGGAGAAAAGATTATTGCGGCCATTAAAAGGGCAAATATTCGCATCGTTGCATGGTTTAATCCCCAATATATGGATTATTTGATCAAATTGGTCGGCTCCACAGCTCGGCAAACAAGCTATGCAATTGATCCTTGCCCCGGTATTCAATTCCTGTGCTTCGACAACGTTGCCGAAGCGCGTGTTCGTTCTCCTCAAAAAACACCATCGCCTCCGCATTGACTCTTGCCGCAAATTTCTCGTCGATTTCGTCGATCACGATACCCACGTTGTTCTCTAGCGCGTACAAATCGTCTTCCGAAATTCCCTTGCACGTGATGAAGGGCAATCCGCACATGAGGTATTCTCCCACCTTGATGGGTGATCGGAAGCGCTGACTAGGCAGCGGTGGAATAGCCGAAAGTCCCATGTCGCTCGCACTGAGATAACTAGCCACTTCAGCCGGAGACTTGGCTTCTGTGATGTGGTAGGAGCTAGGCTCTAATCCTGCAGTTTCAAACCAGGTGGTAATTTCCTCATGATCAGAAGGCGAAAGAATCAAAAAGAACCAGTCAGGATTATTGGTCAAGAGAGCCTTGTAGAAATGTGCAATTTCTTGGTCGTAATAAATGCCTCCAAATTTTCCTGCGTAGACCAATACTTTGCGGTCCTCAATATTCAAGCGATTCCTGATTTCCGTCCTGCTCGTAAGGTCGAAATTGAAAATATCTTCATCGGCGCATGAAGGTGCACGGAATACTTCAGCACTTGTCTTACCCTCAAGTTCCTGCACCATGTGACGCGTACCAGTAAGGATGTATTTGCTGTGTCGTGCCGCTTCGTCTTCAAGCGCTTTCAAAATTCTGAACTTCCACCCCGTGCGTTCCCAAATTCCGAAGTCGGCCATGAACTCGCTGTGAGGCTCGAAAGAATAGGCCATCATGTCGATATTCAGCAGTCGGCTTAACTTCACCGTAATGGCCGCCGAGGTATTTCCCATCGACACAATCAAGTTCGGATTGCGTTTGATTTTTAGCCTGGTAGTCAAGATCAAGGCAGCGAAGAAATCGTACACTTTCTTGAGCAGAATAAGGCTTCCAGAATGATAATCAAGCGGGTGCCATACAACGCCCTTTTCGGCAAGTGCCGACTGCAATGTTTTTGTTTCAGCGGGCGGAATTTCGTACTTCTCCTGTTCGAAAGTCACTAGATCTAGGGTGTAGTTCCAATTCTTTGCAGTAAGAGGTTGGATGTACTGAAAGATCAAGTTTTGAAACAAGGGATCGCCATAACTGTTGTAAATCACGGCCAAGAATCGCTTTTCAGGTTTGTTAAAGATTCCAGAAAGTCCGTACAGTTTATCATATCCAGCCTCAGCAATCGCCATTGATCTATTTTGAACGGCCAATGCGCGAATTTTCTCTTTGTTGTTGGCGCTTTCATCAATCAGCTTCCCAATAGCATCCAAAGCACTCCTCGGGGTTTTCCAATCCTCAAGTACAACCCCAATTTCTCTTGATGCAATCAAATCAGAGTCATCACTAATATTCGGTGGAATCACGACCGGCAGTCCCATGGCCCAATACTCACCATCTTTAATGGAGGTGCAATAACGCTTGGAAGGGACCGGTTTTACGGGGTTAATCGCAAAGTCGGCACAAGATAAATAGGAGGCTACTTCATCATGATCGGCAGTTTTTCGAAGTAATTTCTCTTCTGAAAAGTGAGTGCTTGCGCACAAACGACTTACCTCATCGATAGGAGCATCTGTGAGCAAAATAACCCTAAATCGATCACCCCAGAATTTTTCACAGGCCGCGAAAAAATGGAATATGTCTTCTCGCAGGTAAATACCTCCTAACTTTCCGGCATAGACACATACGATATGGTCGCTGTATCCAAGATTTGCGCGTAGTCGCTCACGATCAAAATTTTCCGGATTGAACTGGTCCAAATCAACACATGCTGGCTTGTAAATGAATCGCCTTGGAGCAATACCATATGTTTTTCGAGCGTAATCCTGCATACCCTGGGTCGTGCCTAATACGGCATAGGCGTGGTGAGCGAGTTTCTTCTCGAAGGAAAATAGAAGTTTGAAAGCAGAGGAGGATTTGGACCACGATCCATTCTCTACCATGCTCTCGGCGTGGGGTTCATAACTGTCTATGACCAGACGAATTCCCGTGAGTTTCGACAACATGTAGGCGATAGATCCCACCGGACTTCCAAACGCATGGATGACATCAATTCCTGCGCGCTTGCACATTTGCCGAAGGCTAAATAATTCCTTCAACCAAACTACCATGGCCGGCACACCGAATCGGCGGTAGCGCAGGTTGATCAGTTCAATGTTCTCCTTGTCTAGTTTCTCACGAGCAGCGGCAAGCTCCGATTCACTCAAGGCGAGCTCGTCTTTTTCCAAGGTGAGTAAATAGATGCGACCCTCGGGATTTACCTTCCGGATCATACTCAAAAATGGCAAGGTGGCCGCCTGAATCAAGGGCTCCTTGTAACTCCAATATGTGAGGACTAGTACATTCATGACTTGAATCCAACGGTCGACAACCTAGAGGCCGAGGCGATCTTTCCCGCTTTGAGGTAGCTTTTTACCATGATTGACTTGGCTCGTGAACCAAAAATTGAAACGAGCTTCTGATCCATGTCGGCATTCTCGCGCATATTATTCAGGACACGCCTGTATCCCGCTTCAAGTCCCTCCAAATTTGACATCGCGCTTCGGTTGCCACTGCGGTAGTCCAACACTACTTCGCGCGTACAGGCGTAGTTGCCGTTTTGGAAATTCTGGATGTAAAAATAGAGGTCTTCGACGTGGGTCAGGTTTACATCAAACCCGTGAGCCAACTTGTCTCGTCGCATCATCCAGGTAGGGCCAAAAAAGCTCCTTCCGTCCAGGTTTAACAAGGACTCAGTCGGATTTCCTGTCCAATTCGGAATGTGCTGGCGGATTTTTTTCGTCAGCGTCGCATCGTATACATTTACGCTACCATCCGCACAGTCGATTGTTTCATCCGACTCCAAAAGTGCACATCTCACCGCTAAACTTTCAGCAGGAAGGCGATCGTCGGCATCTAGGAGACAGAGATATTTGCCTTGTGCTATACCCAACCCACGGTTGCGAGCATAACTAACTCCTTTTCGGTTTTCGGAGACGTGTTTTATTCGAGGGTCATTCACTCGACGCAAAATATCGATTCCACGATCATTGCTGCAATTATCAATCACGATCCACTCAAAATTGCTGTGAGTCTGCGCCAAAACTGAAGCACAGGTTTCAGGCAAATAGGCCTCTCCGTTGTACACGGGAGTGATGATGCTTATGAGCGGACTATTCGGCATTGACTATCGTTTGAATGCGATTAATTTGGCGAAGATAAGTGTGGTCTGCCGCATAAGCTACTCGCTTGGCTTGGACTTCTTTGTCCGCTTCTTTCTCCAGTAAAATGGTCAGCTGAGCAATATACGCATCGTGATCATCTACCTGATGGACTAATTCCGACTCGGCGTATTCCAAAATAGGGGTGGAGAGAATTTCCTTGCCTGTGGATAGATATTCCATAATCTTATGGCTATTGTGGCACGCACCTGCATATTTTTTAGAATCGTAGAACAGCAAAAGTACATCCTGCTGCGCCAGTTGTTCCAAGAGCTTTTTTCTATCCAATGCCCCGTGCAATCGTACGTTGGTGGCGGTTTGTAATTGCTCAATGAAGGCCTGACTTTCTTGATCACCTCCGTCGCTCAAATTGCTTTTAGCGTAGCCTCCGAAAAAGTTAAAATCCACATGAGAAAAGTGATTGACTAGTTTCAGGACAAGTTGGCGATCGATGAAATGAAGAAGTAGATTACCACTGTAGGCTACCTGCTTTCTATTCGAAGTTGATGCCTCGATCTCAAGCCCTTCCAAAGGGGAAAAACCGTGGTTTACAAAGTATGTCTTGGCATTAAATCGTTTCAGGCGACCTACAATTTCCTGGGTCACACCAAAACAAAAATCGGAACTTCCAGCGTGAATGGGCGTGTGGAAATTTACCGCCAAATCCATGATGTGGGCTATTTTTAAGCATTTGCCGAAGGCTGGTAAATAATAAAATCTTGAATTGTCAAAACTCCAAACAACATCGAAAGCAGTATCGCAAAATTGCGCCAGTCGCTCGGCATCTTTCCGTTGAGCGCGATTGCTCAAAAATGCTGGGAGAAAGCGAATGCCGCGGGTAATGACGAAATCGACGATGTGGAGGTTTTCACTTTGACCTGCGATTTGGGTAATTCGATCAGCTCCACTTGGCGGATTCAGAAAGTAAACCTGATTTCCCATCTCAGCCAGTTGAACGGCATAATGATGTTTGGAAACCATATGCTCGCCCCAGGCTTCAGTAGAGATGAGCAGTATTGATTTATGGCGGAATATCGTTTTTTCAGTCGGCAAGGGCAGCGAGGTATTTTTTAGCAACTACTTGAGCGTTGAATTTAGATTGTGCCTCTTGGGCAATCAATGCATGATTCCAGCTACGAGTGGTCATGGTGGTTAATGCTTGTTCCCATTCTTTGTGCTTGACGAGGATGCCGTTGTCGTCCTGAATAAATTCTGGTAATGCACCGTTTTCAGATACCGCAATAGCGCACCCACAGCACAATGCCTCAGCTGTTACTACAGAAAATGTTTCGTAGTCTGACGGCATTACAAAACAACTGCTTTTTCGCATTTTGTCCGCTATTTCGGCAGGGTCCAGTCGGCCAAGCCAGTGAATATTTTGATGCGTGAATGTCGGCTTTAATTTTTCCACCAAGGGCCCATCTCCAAATATTTCAAGCTTCCAGTCCGATTGACTTTCGGCGAGTTTCGTAAAAGCTTCCAATACCAATTCAGGTCGTTTGGGTGACTTCCAATAGCTGCCCATCAATATAGCCTTATCGCGCGTAGTTGAAACAGGCCCCATAAAGGAAGATCCGGCTACATTTGGGACTATTTCAGCCGCAACCGGATACCCACAAAATCCTTCGATATCGGCCCGCAATCGCTCTGAGACACATATCAATTTGAAATCGCCCTTAAATATTTTCTTTATCCGAGTAAGCTCTTTCGTGCTGTGAAAATGATAGTGATAATAGCTCCAATGCTCAGTAACTATGATTTTTTTGGGAAGGTGTTTTTTTAGCTTACGCAAATGCACCAAGTGCGGATAGGCAATGTGGAAGTTTACTACGTCAAAGGTAGTCGCAGCGTCTATTTTTTTCAATTCTCGTACTAGCAAACGGTAAGCAAGTAACTCTGTAAATCGCCAGGGCCAACCTTTTTTTCCTTTGACCACGTGAGTGATTTGATCAGTCCGTTCCACGATGCTCTCATTCCCGTAAGCATGCGCATGCACGTGAAGAACATGGGAACTGGAATAGGCATCCAATGCTTCAATATGCTGCTGAATCCATGGAGCATTTTGAGGTGCTCTAGCGGTGGGGTACCAAGGAGTGATATGGAGTATTTTCAATTTGCTCAAAGCGATCCAAAGGTAAACAACCTATCATTGAGGTGACCAACCGTTTGTCCTCTTCTCATCAACTTAAAAAATTGATTGTTTCCACTCGCCTTTTGATTTTCTACATTTGACGTGGATCAATCCTTTTACCATGTATAGAGTCTTACTATTTGCCCTTTTACTTGTTTCATCCGTCGCCCATGCACAGGTCGATATGGATTTGTTCAAAGGCATGAATATGCGCCACATCGGACCAGCCACCATGAGTGGTCGAGTGACTACCATTGATGCTGTGGTGAGCGATCCGAAGATCATATATATAGGAACTGCTTCTGGCGGACTGTGGAAAAGTGAAAGTGGAGGGATCACGTGGGACCCAATTTTTGACAAACAGCCCTTGCAGTCGATAGGCGCTATCAAGATTGATCAAAACAATCCAGACGTAATTTGGGCAGGAACAGGTGAAGGAAATCCGAGAAATTCCCAAACGAGCGGAGGAGGAATTTATAAGTCCTTGGATGCCGGGAAGACCTGGGAGTGCATGGGATTGAAGGAAACAAAGACCATTCACAGAATCATTATTCATCGAGATGAGCCCAATACTGTTTTTGTAGCCGCACTTGGTTCTCCTTGGGGTCCCAATAAGGAACGTGGTGTTTTTAAAACTACTGATGGCGGTCGGACCTGGAAAAATGTCCTGTTCAACAACGATGAAACAGGTTGTGCCGATTTAGTCGTTGATCCTTCGAATCCAAACAAACTTTTCGCTGCCATGTGGGAGTTTGGTCGTAAGCCATGGACGTTTAATTCCGGTGGTGATGGAAGTGGATTGTATGTTTCACATGACGGAGGGGAGACGTGGAAAAAGCGTACAGATAAAGATGGTTTGCCCGAGGGAAAGCTGGGCCGAATAGGTTTGGCTGTCGCCGCGAGCGATCCCAATATTGTGTACGCTTTGGTTGAAAGCAAGGAAGTTGCACTCTATAAAAGCTTCGATGGAGGAGTGAAATGGAAAAAGATCGGGACTGAAAATGTAGGAAATCGTCCTTTCTATTATGCCGATATTTTTGTGAATCCGCAAGACGCCAAGGAGGTTTGGAGTCTGTGGTCAATGGTTTCCCGTAGTGACGACGGAGGCAAGTCTTTCGATATCGTAATCCCTTACAGCGGTGTACATCCCGATCATCACGCGTTTTGGATCCATCCGACTGATCCTTCGCTCATGATGGATGGAAATGACGGTGGATTCAACATTTCTCGCGATGGAGGAAATACCTGGGAGTATATTACCAATCTACCGCTAGGTCAGTTTTATCACATTAACCACGACATGGAAATTCCCTACAATGTATATGGTGGTATGCAGGACAATGGTAGTTGGCAAGGGCCAGGTTATTCGTGGAAAGGGGGCGGAATTCGAAACGAGGACTGGAAAGAAATTTCTTTTGGTGATGGTTTTGACGTCGTTCCCTACAAAGGTGAAGGAAACGTCGCCTTTTCAATGTGGCAAGGTGGAAACCTCATGGAAACAGACATTAATACAGGAGATTCTCGCTATATCCGGCCATTGCATCCAGAAGGAGAGAAACTTCGATTCAATTGGAACGCGGCTATCGCCCAAGATCCATATGATGAAAATGGACTCTATTTCGGTAGTCAATATGTGCACTATTCTTCAAATTGCGGTGATTCATGGAAGATCATTTCACCGGATTTGACGACCAATGATTCGCTCAAACAAAAGCAGGCCGAAAGTGGCGGTCTCACGAAAGATGTAACTGATGCTGAGAACCATACCACGATTCTGTGCATTGCACCTAGTACGCTTAACAAGGACGTAATCTGGGTAGGAACCGATGATGGTAATATTCAACTGTCTAAAAATGGAGGAGAGTCGTGGACCAACGTCGCCAAAAACATCAAAGGAATGCCTGCAAAATCGTGGGTTCCCCAAATCGAGTTGTCGGCCCACAAGGCGGGAGAAGCATTCGTTGTGGTCAACAATTACCGCCAGAACGACTGGAAACCTTATGTCTATCATACCACCGACTATGGTGTGAAATGGGTGCGAATAGCCGATGAAAATAAGGTGTCTGGCCATGCGCTATGCATCGTACAGGATCCTGTTTCACCCGACCTCGTTTTTCTGGGGACGGAGAACGGTCTTTATGTAAGCTTCGACCACGGAAAATCATGGAACGCATGGAAGCACGATTACCCTTCGGTTTCTACCATTGACATGAAGATTCACCCAAGAGAGGGAGATCTGATCATTGGCACCTTCGGAAGAGCCGCTTATATTTTGGATGACATTACACCCTTGCGTGAAATGGCTGAGAAGTCCTATGATGTAAAAGATACGCTTCGTATTTTCCCTGTAGCCGACGCCTATCTTGCTGAGCATCGCCGACCAGACGGTGTTCGTTTTCCAGCCGATCACCATTGGAGTGGTGAAAATCGCTCGAGCAACGCTAGGTTGTCCTACCACTGTGTCTTGAACAAGAATAAAGAGGGGGATGGTGATGAAAAGTCCAAGGCCATGCCTGAGAAAATTAGGGTGTATGCTATGACTTTGTCAGGTGATACGCTGCGCAAATTTTCTACCACGCCCGATTCAACTGGGGTCAATCGAGTCACCTGGAATTTGTCTACAGACGGAGTGCAGTTTCCATCCAGAAAGGAACGAAAGGAAACGGAAGATGGACCATGGGGAGGACCCAAAGTTGCTCCGGGGACGTATAAATTGGTGATGGAATGGGGAGATCACAAAGATTCAACTCAAGTCATCGTTCACGCCGATCCTCGCCTGGGTCATGACGAAACAGCCCATGCTGCTAAGAACGAAGTTTATGAAAGGTATAAGAAACTTGTAAAACGAGCCGACGATGGCTTCGAGTGGACTAAATCGGCCCTCAAAACGATGAAGCGAGTGGACGCTCGGTTCGAATTGGTCGAAGATTCCTTACTCAAAGACTTGAAAACGGTGGCCGATTCGATTGCCAAAGAAATCAATGCAATCCAAGAACTGTACATGCTTCCAGAGGGAACCAAAGGATACCATGACGAGTCTGACTTACTCATGACCTATATCTGGCAAGGCTATTCATACTTGGACACAGGCCGTTTGAGCCCCGGACCGAGCACCGATTTAGCCTTGGATATTGCTGAAAAGAAAATTGAAAAAGTAATGATCCGCATCATTGCCTTGAAATCGGATGCATGGGTAAACTGGAAAGGTCTTGTCGACGAAATCGAGAGCAGTCCGTTTGAGGAAGAAATCGAGCTAGAATAAAATCCCAAGCATTATCCGCAGATCGAAATTGGTACCCTGCGTTTTATACGTTCCGGAGACTTGATTGTCTCTAGGGGCATTGCGAATTGGTAAGATCGATTGCGAGTAGCGCGCATGGGCAAACCACTTTTCCCCGAGCATGTAGCGGCAGCCAATATGTCCGCCAAAATCAACTGGGTTGTATGGTGGATTTACCGCAAAAGCTAGGCCTGGACTAAAATATTCTCGTTGTCGAATCAATAGCCCGAAGTATGGACCAAAACCAAATTGAAATTTATCGTAGTTGAAATTCAAACCAAGTGGAATTTCAATGTATTGTAAACTGAGCTTATAATAATACAAGTTAAGGCTGTCTGGCCTGCTGCGACTTCCTTTGGGCGTGTACAAGATTTCCATGCGGGTACTTAAACGCTTGTTGAAGGTCATTTCAACAAGAGCACCTGCGCTTAC
>JADFAK010000150.1 GCA_015665315.1 Flavobacteriales bacterium
CAAGAGCAAATGAAAAAACTTACGCTGTTAGCGCTTGTAATAAATACATTTCAAATGTACATGACACCTCTCGTGGATCATGTAAGAAGCTGACCTACTGTGACGTAAGAATTTCTCTGGTAAAAACAGAGTCAAAAAAAAGAGCCCCGATCGTTATCGGAACTCTTTAACCTTAACCAAAATACTTAACTACTATGTTTAACCAATCTCCTGTCTGAGGGACAGGAGCAAATGAAAAAACTTACGCTGTTAGCGCTTGTAATAAATACATGTCAAATGTACGGGACACCTCTCGCTCCCCTTGTAAGAAGCTCACCTACTGTCGCGTAAGAATAGGGGTGAATCCATTGTGTTAATCGAAAAAGTACCCACAGGCCCTTCTGATCTGGAATCCTGAGCCATTAAATATCACGACTATCCGCAACATGCCACCAGAAACCAACTTGGTGAAATATTTCAAGCACAAGGCACATATCTAAATACTCGCTCTGGCCTTTAAGCTCACCAACTTTATATGGAGATAATAGAAAGAGATAATAGAAAGAGATAATAGAAAGAGATAAATAGGACGAAATACCTATTGGGTTTTCATGGGGTTAGGTTTAGGTGTTTTTTGGGGCGCAAGGCAAATAACTAAATACTCGCTCTCGCTCTCGCACTCGCACTCACACACTGACCTTCAAGTCATATTTACCACTGAACATAACAAAAAGAGGATATCAGTTCCATCAAGGGATCCCCGACTTATCTCTTCCTCTAAACACTTCCTCTTATCTCTTGAATTTAAAGAGCAAGAGAAAAGAGCAAGAGTAAGAGCAAGAGTAAGAGTAAGAGTAAGAGTAAGAGATAAGTAAAAAAAATGTCCCGTAGGGACTATATATCGGTAGCCGTCAACCCACAACATGACATCCCGTGCCGTAGGTACGGAATTCTTTTGGCTAGCTTTTGCGAAACACATGCGCTTTCATGCATGAACGGGGAACATTGGTGTTACTTTACGGGTAGTCATTTTAAATATCCATTTAAAATTGATTGTCCTTCCTCGAGTGAGGTCCGTTTGAAACTGCTTGCCAACATACGTAGTATTCGGATGGACAAGAGGATGCGGGAAAAGTTAGTGCTTGACTACCTGACTGGTTCCATGGTTGGTTTTAATCAAGTATCTACCGGCGGGCAATGCCGATAAGTTTACGGATACCCAATCGCGATCTTCCGAATGCATTTCCAATTTAGCTAGGCGAGTGACATCTTGGCCTTCGCTATTGTAAACGGCCATATCATCGATGAATAGCCCCTTTCCCTCAATGGTAACCTGGTCATCCGACGGATTAGGGAATAGAATAATATGGGCTCCAGCAGGTAATTGCAGATTCACATGCGCAATCTCAGAGTAGGAAAACTGACCATTGTAATCGGTTTGTTTCAGGCGATAATAGGACAAGCCAAATTCTGGTGAATCATCGATCAACTCGTAATCTAAGAGCATTTCAGAATTACCAGCGCCCTCGACCAAGGAGATTAGATCCCAGTCAATTCCATCTTTTGATCGTTCAACACTAAAATAATCATTGTTCGTTTCACTGGCCGTTTGCCAAGCGAGCTTGACTCGATCCTCACCTAGCACACTCGCTCGAAAGAACATAAGCTCAATCGGAAGAAAACTAGCCAGGGAAATTTCTATGTTGTCGATTATCAGTCCGCATGTACCAGCAGACGTGCCGTTGAAATCAATGGTGTGACTTGCGTTCACGGCCGTAAAAACAAAACTTTCTTGTGTAAAATTAAAAGACCCCGTACGTGAAATGCTCTGCGTGGCCAAAGCTCCGCCATCTATATAAAAGTCCATTGTTTGGGTGGCCGGTCCGCAAGAAGTTCTTCTAGAACAATCGAAGGTAATTTTATAATCAGCGCCTACATCAAATCCAGAAATCGTTTGACAAAGTCCCGCTTGGGTATCAACTTCGGCCACGCGATCCGAGCCACTTCCTCCGTATACCGATACAGGGTTCGTCTCTGGCGAGCAGCCCCAACCTGAACTGGCAGATGCGAAAGTCCCATTGGTCACCGTCTGCGCGGAAACGCCAATGCCCATAAGCAACACGATAAAAAGTAGGTTAGATTTCTTCATAGTTCAGTTCAATACCATGTACCACAAATCTCGCCTACTCCTATTAATAAAGGCGTAATCCGTGCACTTAGATGGGTGTAGGGGAATTCCTCAAACCTGAAAAAATGGCAAGAAAAAAGTCCCGAACGTTATCGGGACTCCTTAACCTTAACCAAATTAATAATTAACTACTATAAGTTAACCTTGCGCTTTGCCTCCCGAAAGAGGACTTAAGAAAACTTTTACGAGGCAAACTTAAGTGCTTAGTTCAGTGTGAATTGTAAGAAGGTTCACTTAAGCACTTGTAGGAAAATGCCTACATTAAGCAGTAGCTATTTCTACTAATTCGATATCGAATACCAAGTCTTTCCCCGCTAGTGGGTGATTGGCATCTACAATGATATGTGCTTCTTCAACCTGCGCAACAACTACATGTGTTTCGCGACCGTCTTGTCCTTGAGCTACCAATGTTTGACCTACTTCAGGGGCCATATCAGCTGGCAATTGCTCTTTAGGAACTTGCTGCATAAGCTCTGGACGAACCGGGCCATATGCATCTTCAGGAGTTATATTAATTGTCTTCTTTTCATTGACAGCCATTCCATTTACGGCATCATCAAATCCTTTAATCATCATTCCAGCACCTATCGTGAACTCAATTGGCTCGCGTTCTAGACTAGAATCAAATACTTCCCCAGTGGAAAGTTTTCCCGTGTAATGTACCTTCACGGCATCGTTACTTTTTGCTACAGACATGCGTCGTTTTTTAAATTTCGGGCAAAGATAGGCCCTTGATTACGAATGACCTCGAATTCAGGCATATAAGGTGCCAAAAATCCAAAAAATAGACGTTTTTCCTGCTTTTTCATGCCATTTCAGACCGTTTTCGTTAAAAAGTAGGCGCAATTCTTACATATCTGGCATCATAAAAAGGTAATATGCGCCGTTAATTCCTAGTATATGGTAAGAAAACATTCAATTTCTACAAGCAGCGACAAGCGCAAATGGGTCATTGTACTCCTCACGATTTTCATCGGAAGTACCGCCATGACAAGCTGTGTGTCGCAAAAAAGAGGATTTGATTACAAAAAGCACTACCACAAGACGAAATCCAAGCCTAAGAAGATCAAAGATCTAACCCGTTATAATTGTCGGCAGTGAGCTAACTTCCCTATTCCACTATCACCATCTCTTGAAAGATCGTGGAATCATTTCTAAGGACAAGTTGATAAGCTCCTACACATTTTTCCGGAAGGATGATTTCAATCAAATTGCCGCTTCGACGGTAGTCAAGCACAAGCATTCTTCCCACAAGATCGACTAAATATACTTCTTGAATGCTTCCCTTCCAGTTCTCCACAAACACACGGGTCGTCGCTGGGTTGGGAAATACAGTAGGCGAAAAATCGTGAAATTCATCCAATCCCAAAGGACATTCAACATTCTCCAAAATCACCTCGCAGCCGTTTTCATCGACAGCCGAAACCCAGTACACCGCATCACTTGCCACTCCTTCCAAACTTTCGCCCATCACACCGGTGCTCCACGTAAAAACAACCTCTCCCGTACCACCAGTCGCCATAACCACAAAATTGGCACTCCCTGCTACACAATCTGTACTGCTCAACTCCACAAGCAATTCTTCAGGCTCGCTGATTTCGAAGGAGACGGTCACCTGGCAATTCAAGGAATCTGTCACCGTAACGGAATAATTTCCGGCCGACAAAGCTTGTGAGTCAAGGCCATTCCAATCTATTTCGTAAGGGGAAGTCCCTCCTGTTACATCGAGGTTTATAGTTCCATCGGCCAAGCCAAAGCAGCTTGTCGGTTGAGGGAAATTTTCTACAATAATTGCAGGCGGTTCGCTGACCTCGACTGTCCCCGACAAGGTACAACCTAACAAGCCAGTGAATACGTATGAATACGCGCCTGCACTGAGATCGGTCATAGACATTGATTCGGGTAAGTCCGCCCACGAAAATTGTAAGCTATCGGCCAATGAAGCATATACAGCTCCCGAAGATTCGCCGTAACAGTTGGCGTCGATTACCTCTATTTCGCCGACAGCAAGTTCGTCGGCCACAACAAGCAGGTGCTGCGACTCACCAAAAAACCCGAAATCGTGGGTAGCTTGGACATAATACTCACCTGGAGTTGAAATCCACTTGAAATCTTGAAGTTCACCTGTATTCCATTGGATGTCATTTCCGTTTCCCGCCGTGATGAGCACAGAGTCACCTGGACACAGGACTAGGCTATCAGTAGCTGAGATCCAAGGAGCGTAGGTCGATCCTTCTACGAGATGAAATTTTTCATTTGCCGATAGGCTAAAGAATTGATCAACAAAACCAGACGGCCATTCAACTATGAGCGAATCGACTTGAGTGCTTTCCCTGAGTCCTGCAATTTGGACAAAGGAATTCTGCCCGAGGTAATTTTCGCCACAATAGGTTTGCCGACTTTGATACAAGCTATCGTGAAAGAGTTGAATTCGGGAGCCTATGCCATTGCGATTGGAGACAACACCTTCTAAATCAAACTTGATATACTTCCCATCACCACCGGTATTTCGCCACATATTGGCGTTTTGTGTGCTGTAATTGTTAACCGCCAAATCGGGATAACCATCGTCGTTCCAGTCGCCCATCGCTGAGCAATAACTATTGGAGAAATCAAAAGGAAAAACAGAGAGGCTAGCATTGAAAAATGTTTCGTCGCCGTTGTTCTTCATAAAGGCATTGGGTTGGGACGAAAACAAGGGGTAATATTCGCATACATACAAATCCAAATCGGCATCTAAGTCGTAGTCGAACCAATTTCCCGCCCAACCGAGAATGTCGAGGTCGACGCCCGCGCTTATGGCTATGTCGGTAAACGTTCCATCTCCATTGTTCCGCAACAAGGCGCAATCGCCTATCGATGTATTGGTCACAAAAATATCTTCGAATCCATCGTTGTTAAAGTCTCCACAACTCGCGGTCATAGCATCAACCATGTCAATCGAAGAGCCGTTGTCTTGTGCTATTTCTGTAAAAGTGCCATCGGTATTGTTGTGGTATAGTCTGTTGGGATGCTCCTTATCATTGATCACATAAATATCGGGCCATCGATCGTTGTTGTAGTCGATCCACACGGATTGAAATGAAACGCTTATTCCGTCCTGCACGTTGGCAAAACTGCTTACATCGGTAAACGTTCCATCCCCATCGTTGCGGTACAGGTGGTTATTCCAGTCGTACATGTCAGGGCCATTGTACAAATAAATATAGGTGCACACGTACAGGTCAAGATCTCCATCGCGATCATAGTCACCCCAACATGCGCCAAAGTCATTGGTATTGTTGGCTGGCAAACCGCTGCTCACACTTACGTCGGTGAAGTTCATTGCTCCGTCGTTCCGATAGAGCTTCAGCGGATGTCCGTATTGCGTGTGAAAAAAATCGAGATCGCCGTCGTTGTCGTAATCCACCCAAGTTGGGTGCTTGGCATCTTCGTCGACCACAAAACCGAAGTCGGTACTCACAGAATTACCATCAACGTTCAAGTAAACCTTGACCGAATTGTGGGTACAAAAGGTCAAGTCATCTAGCCCATTCTGATCGACATCCACGAAGGAAACCCCCGACCCGTATAAGTTATCGGTCACGAACACATTGAGCCCAAGCGCATTGTTCATGTTGACGAAAGTCTGCCCAAGCCCCGAAAGCGAACACATCGCTACTAGGAGGAAGTATAGTAATCTCATGTTTAGGTTTAGAGTCTAAATATCCGACTTTTATTTAATCGCAACACCTAAGGAGAGATGAAAACAGGGTAAACTCCAATAATTCTGAATCTTTCGGTACCTTTATTCCCGATTCTGAAAGAACTGATTCATATGAAAAGAGGGAGAGGAATAATACTGGTGATGTTTGGACTATGCTTCGCCTTCGAAGGGTATTCTCAAAAATTGAATTTTGACGAACTCATCGAGGCTTCGTGCGAAGATTTGTCGGACTACACCCCTGCTGAGGGAATGGATGTCAATGAACTCATAGCTCTTGTGAATGATTTGGCTGCGCGACGTGAAAACGATTCCCAGCGCCAAGTATTGATCAATTTGAAGGAAAATCCGGGCATGAGCCAGGCGCGAGCCCAAGAGCTATTCTACCTGGATTTCTATGAAAAACTGTTCGAAAGTTGCCCCAAGTTTATGGACATCACACACCAATCATTTGGAGTCGAACGGACTTCAAACGAAGCCTTGGAAGCTATAAGCGAAGATGTTACGGAAGTCTTAGTCAAGGAGTATGACGGTACACCTCAAGACGAAATGGACAACTTGATGGGGTCTTTGGATGATATTTGGCATGCCAATAGCGACCTAATCTACGCGACATACCAAGAAGGCTTTGATGATCCAAACCTACAGCCTGATGTTGCCAAGTATTTACTCCTCTACAACGACGAATTTGCCAAGCTAACCGTATTGTGCATCGTTGACCGCAAGCGCCGAAACTAATATGAAACTCTCTTTAAATTTCTTCATCTCACTCCTATTTATGGGTTCTTTATTGAATACATCAGTGGGTCAAACAAGCACTGAAAACCGAGGCTTCATCGTGGAAGTTGGGGATCAAGCACCCGATTTTACGTACGAACTTCTCGATGGTAGGACAGGTAAACTTTCGGATTTACGTGGACAAGTTGTTTTGCTTCAGTTCACGGCTAGTTGGTGCAGTGTATGCATCAAAGAAATGCCGCATCTGGAAAATGAAATCTGGCAAATCCACCAAGACAAGGACTTCATGCTTATCGGCGTCGATCGCGATGAGGAGATTGAGATTGTTGAGAAATTCATCGATAAAACCAAGGTCACCTACCCCATTTCTTTGGATCCAGGCGGCGACATTTTCAGCCTCTTTGCCCAACGTGGTAGCGGAGTAACGCGCAATGTCCTCATTGACAAGGAAGGAAAAATAGTCTTTCTCACCAGACTGTACAATGAAGAGGAATTTGCTCTGCTAAAAGCGGCTATTCGGAAGTTGGTTGACTGATCGGCCTTATTACTCCTACTAATTCCATCGGATTTATGAGTTTTGGCACCAATATACGTCAGAGGAAAGGGAGAGAATCTTATATTTACTTTTGACTTCCTATTTCTGCCTACGGGTATTTTGAAAATGGACACGAACTGCGGTGCTACAGCTAGTCAATATTCAAGCACGAGATGAAAGCCTCAATGGTTTCGAACTGAATTGCCTCAGAGCTATCCCTCTGGGGCATTTTTTTAGTTAGCCTTCGGCCAAATGAACAATCGAGTAGCTTCAAGCTCCACACTAATTTCATCACCTTCCTCGTAACGGATTTTGTTTCTCTTCGCCATGGGAAAATCAGACTCAAGAAGGACATCAGTGCCTTTCGGGATCATGTGAATATTCAAGGTAGCTCCTTTGTTGTACGTCTTTACGATGAGGCATTCTAGTCTGTTATTCCCTGACCTACCTTCTTCCTTTCCCAGCAAAACGATTCTTACATCATTCGGGCTCACGCCAATCGTTACCTCGTCACCAGAGGCGCACTTCACCGCGCTTTCATGTGTGCATTGCAAGGCGTTTCCGAGTTCGCCGACATGCACGAGGCAAGTCTCGCCTTGCTTTTCAACCACACCATGGAAGATGTTTCGATAGCCCATGAATTCGGCAACACGTATATTGGCCGGACTGATCCCTTCGAGGGTATTCAGCGAACTTTGTTCAATCGCCCCGTTGATCATGAACGTGATGGTATCTCCCAGCATGTACGCACTTTCCATGTCGTGGGTAACCATTATGATAGTCAGCTGAAATTCTTTCTGAATGCTCAATAGCAAATGACAAAGCTCGGTTTTGAGTACGCTATTCAAGGACGAAGTAGGTTCGTCCAAAAGCAAGATTTTATTTCCAGCTACGATGCTCCGTGCAAGAGCTACTCTTTGAACCTCTCCCCCACTTAGTCTCACAACAGAGCGTTCCAACAAGTGGCTTACCTTGAGTTGATCGCATACCTTTTGGGTTGCCTCTTGGTCAATCGCGCGGCCTTGCGCACGCACACCATAGACAATGTTCTCCCCTACGGTCAAATGAGGAAAGAGCGTATTGTCTTGAGGGAGGTAGCCCATTTGTCGTTCTTCGGGAAGGTGCCTATTGATGTTCTCACCATCTAGGATGACTTCTCCAGAGGCAGGAGGAATAAGTCCGGCAATCATTTCCAAGACGACGGTCTTTCCGCTACCACTAGGTCCGAGGACCACATGTAGTTTGTTCAATGCGAACGAATGATTTACGTTCAAGGTAAAGTCTCCGACTTCAAAGGCTATGTCGCGCAACTCAATCATGTCCGTTTCTTTTTAAGCAATCGCAAAGCGGCCAAGGCAAGAACGCCGATTGAAATGATGATCAAGATAAGCACAACAGTGCCTTCAATATCGGCCGATGAAAGGCGTAAAAATATCGAGGTAGGGAGCGTCTCTGTTTTCAAAGGCATTGCTCCGGCCACCGTAATAGTAGCCCCAAACTCGCCAAATGCCTTGGCCCAGGCGAGGATGAAAGAAGCGAGGATACCTTTGGCAGCCAAGGGCAAGGTGACCGTTTTGAACGATACCCATTGCGTTGCGCCTAGCGTTCTGCTTATTTGCTCATAGCGCTGTGGAATTTCGTCGATCACCGCCTTGATCAAGCGCACTGAAATACCCATTACGGTTACCAATTGGGCGACAACAATGCCTGTGGGCGAGAAGACAATTTGGAAAACCTTACTTTGGAACTGAACACCGTAATCTGTATTGACGAACACCAAAATCATGGCGCCCAAAGCGGCGGGTGACACAATCATGGGGATTTCGAGTAGCACGTCTAGGACACCTTTGAACCAGAATGTATATCTGCTCAAAGCGTAGGCTGCAGGAATAGCTACTACTGTTGAGATCACAGCTGCAAGAGTGGCACCTATAAAGCTCAATTTCAACGCGCTAAGTGTGCGTTCCGAGGTGAGGATTTGCACAAACTTGTCGGCCTGAAAAAACCACAGCAAGGACAGGATGAGAACGATGTAAACCAGTCCGATCCCCATGGCAAAAGCAATATACCCCGACGCACCTTTTTTTCTCATACCACTTAATCCATGATCCATTTTTCAGGCAATGAATACTCGCCTCCTACTGGTTTTTCCTGTCCGATAAAGTTAAAAGCTTGATCGGGAGACGTATAATAATGGTGTTTTTCAAAGATAATCCTTGCTTCCTCACTCATGACAAAATCGATAAAATCTTGTGCCAATGCGCGTTGGTTCGAATACTTGGATACGGCGAGCGGAATATAGCCAACACGCATGATTTGATCGGGGCGCAATTCAATGTTTTCGATGAGATCGGGATTCCACGTTTCGAAAATACTCCAGCCTATGACGGCATCGACCGACTTGAGAGCAATGACCGTTGCAGTTTTGTCGCAGCTTTCGGTGTAGGTCACAATATTCGACCGAAAAGCATCGATTTGGACCTCGTTGAAACTTGACTCTACAATCTCGACAGCGTAGGTGCCTACGCAGACTTGTTCGGGTGCTGCGATGGCCAGTCGTAACCCGGGTTGTAGCAAATCTTCCAATTGTTGAATATTGTGCGGATTGCCGTTTTGGACATTTATGGAAGAGACCAGGTAAAGGGGAATGGCCTCCGTTTCTTCATGTACGAGGTCCATGCGTTTGGCTTTTTCCATAAAATCGGATGAACCGGGAAAGAAAACATCTCCTTGTTTTGACAGGGCCATTTGCGAAAGCACATAGCCCGAACCACCGAAGGAAGCATTTACGCGCACACCAGTTTTTCTTTGATAAAGTTCCAGAATCTCTTCAGTTGCGGGTTTGGACGCCGATCCAACGAAGACCGTTAACTGCATTTGCCCTTGTGGCTGATTTTTATTTTCAGAGCACGAGAAAAAACAAGCAATAAGACATACCAGCACGCTTACTTGGAGATGAAAAAATGGACCTCTACTCTTCACCGCCGCAAGAACGGAATTCCCACCAAGCCGATGAAATAAATCTGATGTGCATTGTCAACGATCGCCGTAGATTTACGACGAATGAAAACGGCAATCGATCAACTAAGCCCTTGATTTAAAGTTCTCTGCCTTCCGATTAATTCCGTATTTTGCAGCTAAATGCACAACCATGAAAAGGACAATTCTTCTCACATTTTCGCTTTTTTGGATGACTCAACTTTTTGGTCAAGTTCCGACTTGGAGTGAGGATATAGCGCCGATGATTTACGGCAATTGTTCGAAGTGCCATCACGAAGGTACCGCGGCCCCTTTTAGTTTGATGTCCTACGAAGACATGGTAGAGAATTCGTTGACAGCCTACTTCGCGATGGAGGAAGGTTGGATGCCACCATGGCCTGCAGATCCGGAATACAGACATTTTATCGACGAGCCGGATTTGACGGATGAAGATATTGCTGATATTTTGACGTGGATTGAGAATGGACATCCATTTGGCGATCCCGAGCTTGAGCCGGCAGCACCTACGTTTGAGACTTCAGGATCTTTATTGGATCATGTGGATTTTGTGGCCGCCATTGAGCCTTACACCTTGCAATACAACACCGACGAAACGCGCTGGTTTGTCATTCCTACCAACTTCTCGGAAACCAAGTACATCAACGGAATCGAAGTTATCGCGGGGACTGATTTGGTGCACCATGCAGATATAAGTATTGACGCCACGTCGACCTCGGCCAATTACGATGCGCAGGACCCATTGCCGGGCTTCAATTCACAAACGGGCTCGCCCAACTACTCTTTCTATATGAATGCGTGGCAACCAGGGGCTGGGCCGGCGAGGTATCCCGACAATTGGGGTATTCCTTTGTATCCCGGAGAAGATCTCGTGCTTGAAATCCACTACGGACCAGGGGGTGCAGAGATGATTGACGAAACGATCATGAATCTGCAATTTGTCGAGGACCCGGTCAATGTGCGTCCGATATCGGTTGGCTGGCTACTGAGCAGTGGCAATATGACTGACGGTCCGCTCGTGATGCCTCCGAATCAAATCTCAACCTTCCACCAAGAGGCCGTTCCATTCAATTCCGACAAATCACTTATTTCTATTTGTCCGCACATGCATTTAATAGGAGCCAGCTACAAAGTGTGGATGGTCACGCCCGACAATGTATCAGTGCCATTGGTATACGTAGACAACTGGGATTTTCATTGGCAATTCTATTACACCTATCCTTATATCCAGAAAATTCCAGCTGGCTCGACTATTTATTCCGAGGCTGTTTACGACAATACGGTGACCAGTACCTACCAACCCAACAACCCACCCATTACGATTCAGAACGGTCCGAACACAACCGACGAGATGATGTTGACCTACTTCATTTATGCCAACTACCAGGAAGGCGATGAAGATATTTCGATGACACCGCCGACGTTAGTTCCTGAAATAGCGAGTGCGGCCGACTGGCGAATATTCCCGAATCCAACTGCAAGCGATGTTACCTTGATTCATCAATACAACTTGCAGGATCAGGGATCGATAGAGATTTTTGACATGGCTGGAGCTTTGGTGTATACCGAGAAATTCAGTTTTGTCGGGCGGACTTTCACGGTCGATGTATCGGATTTACCGGCGGGCAGTTATCAGTTGCAATGGACGACAAGCAAGGGGAGTTCGGCTAGGGCTTTTGTGAAGATTTAGGGGGGCTAAAGGAAAATTCTATTGGCAAAATGAAAAGGCTTCAGAAGTCGCTCGTCTCTACCTTCCAAGCCCTATAAATACAAATTATTCACAAATCCAACCATATAGTAATCATTTTTCATGAAGAGTAAACGATTTTCACGCCACAATTGTAACAATAATTCATAAATTGCAGGCATGAGTAATCATAATTCACAAAAAGTACACGCATTTCACGGAAGATCTACTCCAGAGCTAGGATATTTAGCTGGCTACGCATACTTAATCGCAGAACTTGAGAGGAATTATAATACCTCGGTTCCTTTGCCAGAGACCCTTGCCATAACTACAGACAAACACCAACGATACAACAGCGGACAGTGGCAAGTATTTACAATAAGACATCGGCCAAAGGACAACCTTGTTGGTCAACTTGTCTTTGCTTTAAAATATGAAGGAATAGACCTTTACGTATTAAAGAAGCTTTTTCAAAACACTGGAAGCGGACCAATTATAGAAATGATTAAAAATGAACCCACTAGCCAATACAGCAGAAGGGTATGGTTCTTATATGAATGGCTGCTGGATCAAAGACTCGAAATACCTGATTTGAAGACTGGAAGCTATGTAGAAATCGTCAACGCAAAATTCCAATTCACTGGACCCTCGACAAACTCTACTCGTCATCGTGTTAAGAACAATTTACCCGGCACTCCAGAATTCTGTCCGATGGTGAGAAAAACCAACCAAATTGAAAAATTCATAGCCAAAGATTTTTCAAATTCAATCGAAAAAGGACTGGATGGCAGAGAAAAGAACCTTGTCCGAAGAACCGCCGCATTTCTCCTTCTAAAAGACTCAAAAGCCTCTTTTGCGATTGAAGGAGAGTCCCCCCCAACCTTGAGAGCAAACAATTGGGGCAAAGCACTTGGACAAGCCGGAAAAAAACCGCTTACGATCGAAGAACTAGCAAGGCTGCAAGACATCGTAATTGGCTCCAAAAAACTTAAAAACATGGGCCTCAGGACGCAGGAGGGCTTTGTAGGAGAGCATGATAGCGACACCTTCGACCCCTTGCCCGAGCATATTTCAGCCAAATCTGCAGACTTACCTTCATTGATGAAAGGTCTGCTTGACACAAACAATCTGTTACAGGATTCAGAATTAGACTCTGTATTGTCGGCAACAATAATATCCTTTGGATTTGTTTTCATTCACCCATTTTCTGACGGAAACGGCAGGTTACATAGGTACATCATCCACCATATTTTAACTCGCATGGGATATACGAAAAGGGGAATGATCTTCCCCATATCGGCAGCAATCCTCAATCGAATAGACGAATACCAAACTGTTTTGGAGTCATACTCTTCTCCAAGAGTAGGGCTAATTAAATGGGAATCTACCCCCGATCACAACGTAAAGATCCTGAATGACACAAGCGATTTGTACCGATTCTACGACTTGACTAAACAGGTCGAATTTCTATACACATGTATTGAAGAAACCATCGAACAAATAATTCCTGACGAATTGAATTATTTGGAAAAATATGATCGAATGACACACTACATAAACTCTTATGTGTCTTTACCCGACTCCAAGGTGGATCTTATCATCAAGCTTTTAAATCAAAACAATGGCACTCTATCAAAAAACAAGAGAGCAAAGGAATTTGACGATCTCATGGATGAAGAAATCCTGTCAATTGAGGAAAATTTTCAAACTATTTTTGGCCTCAAAATCTCGTAAGTCTAGCGTCTCAATCCAATGCGCAAACAAATTCTGAACATCAGTGTGGAGTTGGAAAACAACTTTGGCCATCAAAACGTACTTTTGCAATTAAGAACCACTGATTGCCACGAAGAAGGCCTTACACTTTGATGCTGCCTTGCCTAAACCCATTATTCTCAAATATAATCCGTCCACACCAACTATAGAATATGTTATTCAATTCCATTGATTTTGCTGTTTTTCTCCCAGTGGTTTTTGTCCTCTATTGGTTTGTGGCTAATAAACAGCTCAAATTTCAAAATCTCCTAGTCGTTGCGGCCAGTTACTATTTTTACGGCTCATGGGATTGGCGGTTTTTATCGCTTATATTCTTCAGCACTCTAGTAGACTATTTGGTTGGAAACAAACTGAACTCTGAGGAGAATCTTGGCAAGCGAAAGTTGCTGCTCTGGGTGAGCATCGTTGTCAATTTGGGAGCCTTAGGTATCTTCAAATATTACGACTTCTTCTTGGAAAATTTTGTGCAGGCCTTTTCGTTCTTCGGGTATGAAATTGGAGCTCAGTCGCTTAACATTATACTTCCAGTAGGCATCAGTTTTTACACCTTCCAAACGCTGAGTTACACAATTGACGTGTACAAACGAAACCTCAAGCCTACCACAGACTTTATCGCTTTCGCCGCTTTTGTTAGTTTCTTTCCACAGCTCGTGGCCGGTCCGATTGAACGCGCGTCCAACCTATTACCACAGTTTTTTAAGTCACGCAAGTTTGAGTACCACAAGGCGGTAGATGGATTACGCCAGATACTTTGGGGCTTGTTTAAAAAGATTGTGATCGCCGACAACTGTGCTGAATTTGCAAATTTGATATTTAATAATTCGGCAGATTATTCTGGTGGAGCCTTGATACTGGGGGCTATCTTCTTCACCTTCCAGATTTACGGTGATTTTTCAGGGTATTCAGATATCGCCATTGGTACTTCGCGATTATTTGGGTTTGACCTCAAACGCAATTTTGCATTCCCCTATTTTTCACGAGATATTGCCGAATTCTGGAGACGTTGGCATATTTCTTTGTCGACTTGGTTCAGGGACTACTTATATATTCCACTTGGAGGAAGCCGCGGTGGCACATGGGGGAAAATTCGGAATACCTTTATCATTTTCATCGTCAGCGGTTTTTGGCATGGAGCCAATTGGACTTTTATTGTATGGGGATTCCTCAATGCATTGTACTTTCTCCCACTCCTTTTAGCCAAGAAGAATAGATCCAATTTAGAAATTGTAGCACAAGGCAAATGGTTACCAACACCCGTAGACTTTTTTAAAATGTCCTTCACCTTTGGACTGACTGTTGTTGCTTGGGTCTTTTTTAGAGCCGAGAGTTTAGGCCATGCCCAGCAAATATTGACAGATATATTTTCGTTCAGTGGGACCTGGCTCCCCCGAGGCGCCGACTTTATAGGAACCTCTATTCATCCATTTGTACTCCTATCATTACTAGTCATTTTTATCAGTATGGAGTGGATAGGCCGCGAAGGAGAATATGCGCTTGAAAAAACTTTTCTCCGGTGGATGCGACCGCTTCGTCTGAGTCTCTATTGCCTATTATCTTTGATCGTTTTGCTATTTAGTGGACAAGAAAACACCTTTATCTATTTCCAATTTTAAGAGCCATGAAAAGATTTATTCTGCTGGTGTCCGCTTTTTCGTTCTGCACATTATTCATCTTTGGATTATTACTCGCCAGAGCCGATGGATACACCGACGAATTCTATATTCGATTCACAACTCCTCAAAAATCAAGTATGATTTTAGGAACTTCTCGCGCAGCTCAGGGAGTTCCATGTCAGGAATTTAAAAAGCGTTTTGGAAAGGATATGTTCAACTTCGCCTTCACCGTTTATCACAGCTCTTATAGCCCAACCTATTTGGAAAGTGTTCGAAAAAAATTAGATCCCCAATCTAAGGATGGCCTTTTCATATTAACCGTAGATCCTTGGTCAATTTCCAGCATCACAGAAGACCCCAATGACTCGCTTCATTTTCGAGAACTGGATCTTTCACTTGGGAAAACTAAGTACATCAACCTAAAACCAAATTATTTTTATCTACTGAACAACCTCAATGGTGCCTTTCACAAAGTGATTTGGACAAATAACAAAAATACTTTCCTACACGATGACGGGTGGCTAGAAGTCAATATCGACATGGATTCGGTTAGTGTTGCAAACCGCACTAAAACGAAAATCGCGAGTTACCGAGAAAATAGTCTGCCCCTTTTTCATTTTTCATCTGTCAGACTACGTTGTCTAGAACAAATCATTGCCTTGCTTGAAGCGCACGGCGAAGTCTATCTTGTAAGACTACCAGTCCATCCCGAAATGCTAGAAATCGAACAACAATTAATGCCCGATTTTGAATCTAAAATAAGCGATTTGGTAGATAATACGTCTGGTTATCTTGACATCAACAAGCTAGATGAAACATTTGTTTTTACAGATGGCAACCACCTCCACAAAGATTCTGGCTTTAGAACTAGTGAGATTATTGCCGACTGGATTACAAATGAAAACTCTCACTAAAAATCATTGAACCGATCAATTGGCAGTCCTAGTTTCCTTCAACCCTGTTCCAATTAAGGTTGATTCACAGGAAGCAAGCAGCATTCGCCTTATCTTTGTCTTATGGAAGATCACAATGCAGACCGGCGTCCGATCACAGATTGGTTGCCGATTACGAAAAGTGAGGTGCTCAAAAGAGGTTGGGAAGAGTTAGATGTTATTCTAATCTCTGGCGATGCCTATGTGGATCACCCTGCTTTTGGAAGTGCCGTTGTGGGAAGGATTATTGAGGATGAAGGTCTGAAAATTGCTATTGTCCCGCAGCCAAATTGGCAAGATGATCTTCGAGATTTCAAGAAGCTTGGCAAGCCCCGATTGTTTTTTGGAGTTACCTCTGGATGCATGGATTCCATGGTGAATCATTATACGGCCAACAAGCGATTGCGATCTGACGACGCCTATACTCCTGGTGGTGGGTCTGGATTTCGACCAGATTATGCAGCAAGAGAGTATTCCAAGATTCTAAAAAGCATTTATCCAGATGTTCCCGTATTGATAGGAGGCATTGAAGCTTCCTTGCGACGGGTGACGCATTATGATTATTGGTCGGACCAATTGCTACCAACCATACTCGAGTCAAGCGGTGCAGACATGCTTGTTTACGGAATGGGCGAACAACCTCTCCGTGAGATTTTGACAAGGATGAAGGCCGGTGAGAAATTGAGCGAGATGCACGACATCAAGCAAACTTCATTCATGGTTGATAAAGATGCGGTTCCTCCCACGGAATTACGGGATATCGAATTGCACGCGCACGAGGATTGTCTGCAAGACAAAATGAAATACGCCGCCAATTTCAAACACGTCGAACAAGAATCGAATAAGACACAGGCCGATAGAATTCTGCAAAGGACTGGAGATCGCATAGCGGTGATCAATCCGCCATTCCAGACCATGACAGAGGCTGAAATAGATCGTTCATTCGATCTTCCTTTTACCCGACTGCCGCACCCCAAATACAGAAAGCGCGGCACGATTCCAGCCTTTGAGATGATCAAGTTTTCGGTAAACATGCACCGAGGTTGTTTTGGTGGGTGTAGCTTTTGCACCATCTCTGCCCATCAAGGAAAGTTTATCGCTAGCCGTTCGGAAGAGTCGATTTTGAAGGAGGTAGAGGAAGTGACGAAAATGCCTGACTTCAAAGGATATATTTCTGATTTAGGTGGGCCTTCGGCAAATATGTATAAGCTGAAAGGTAAAGATATGTCGATATGTGATCGCTGTGTCGCTCCATCGTGTATCCATCCTGTGATATGCAGTAATTTGGACACCAATCACTCGGCGATGACCAACCTGTATAGAAAGGTCGACGAACACCCGAAAGTGAAGAAGGCCTTTGTAGGAAGTGGAATTCGTTATGATCTACTGACTAAATCTTACAACAAGAATGCCGATGATTCGATCGATGAATACTTGGAGCAAGTCCAGCGACGTCATGTTTCAGGCCGACTGAAAGTTGCTCCTGAACATACTTCTGATGACACCTTGCGTGTGATGCGGAAGCCATCGTTCAAGCACTTCAAGGAGTTTAAAAAGAAGTACGATGCGATTGACAAAAAATACAATCTTAGACAAAAACTGATTCCCTATTTCATATCCAGTCATCCTGGTTGCAAAGAGGAAGACATGGCGAATTTGGCTACGGAAACAAAGGAGCTCGGCTTCCAATTGGAACAAGTTCAAGGGTTCACTCCTACTCCTATGACGGTCGCTACAGTCATCTACTATGCCGGAGTTCATCCTTACACATTGAAGCCGTACTATACTGCCAAAAGCAGAGAAGAAAAGGAAAATCAGCACCGCTTTTTCTTCTGGTACAAGAAGGAGAACCAAAAGTGGATCCGAGATATTCTCTCGAAGCGTGGTCGAAAAGAATTGGCCGACTCATTGTTAAAAGGGAAATCTCAAAACACCCCAAAATGGTTGGTTGAAAAACGAAAGCAGCTGGGAAGAAAGTAGAAGGCTATTCCGCCATGAGATTGGCAGAAGCTTGTGCTTGCTTGAGCCATCGTCGATAATCTTTCGGGGTATCGCATAGCTTATCGATCAAACAATTCTCGGCAATTGGTGGGTACAACTCTTCGTAAGTCATAGTTGCATTCATTGACACTCGTCGGTTCACATGAGCTCGCGTGATATCACCGGGATCCTTCATTCCTGCTGCTGCGAGAAGTTCAACAAATGAACGAATCATCGCGTCATGGAAATTGAAGACTCTAACTTCCTTGTCGGCAATGTTCAATCCCTTTATCAAATTCTGATCCTGCGTAGCTACCCCTGTCGGACAGGTATTGTTGTTGCATCGGAGCGCTTGAATACAGCCAACTGCGAGCATCATGGCTCTCGCGCTATTGCACGCATCGGCACCCAAAGCCATGGCACGAACCAAATGGAAACCAGTGAGAATCTTACCTGAAGCGATGAGTTTGATGTCTTTCTTTAGATTGAAGCCAGACAAACAATTGTAAGCAAATGACAGTCCGTCTCGCATGGGCATTCCCAAAGAATTCGAGAATTCCACAGGTGCAGCTCCCGTACCACCTTCACCTCCGTCGATGGAAATAAAATCAGGTTTAATTCCGGTTTCAATCATGGCCAAGCACAATTCGATGAACTCATGGCGCTGACCAATACACATCTTAAATCCGACTGGCTTACCACCACTTAAGTCACGTAGTTTCTGAAGGAAATACATCATTTCAACTTGTGTATCAAAGGCCTTGTGGTAAGGTGGCGAAAGGACATCGGTCCTCGGTTCTACCCCTCGAATGGCCGCGATCTCGTCTGTGTTCTTTGCAGCTGGCAAGATACCACCATGTCCAGGCTTGGCCCCTTGGGACAGCTTCAGCTCGATCATTTTTACTTGAGGCAAGCTGGCCGTAATAGCGTACTTCTCACCATCAAACCCACCGTCGGCCGCCCGACATCCGAAATATCCTGTTCCAATTTGCCATATCAAATCTCCTCCCTTTTCAAGATGATAAGGGCTCACTCCTCCTTCACCCGTATTGTGGGCAAAATTTCCGAGTTTGGCTCCGCCGTTTAGGGCCAAAACAGCCCGATCACTGAGCGAACCAAAGCTCATGGCAGAGATATTCAACAAGCTCATATTATACGGCTGCTTGCAATCTGGTCCGCCCACCAACACACGTGGATCATGGTTGATTTTATCCTCCTTGATCGGATAAAGCGAATGTTCCATCCACTCGTACCCGGTTTCATACACATCCAATTGCGTTCCGAAAGGAGTGGTGTCATTGACACGTTTGGCACGCTGATAAATCAGCGATCGATGAATCCTGTTTATCGGTCGGCCCTCGGTATCGGTTTCTACAAAATATTGCATTATTTCCGGACGAATGGCCTCAAGCAAATAGCGGATATTTCCGAGCACGGGGAAGTTCCGGCGAATGGCATGCTTGGACTGAGTCATATCGTAGAAACCCAGTAAAATCAAGGGCGACAACGCCCCCAGGATCCACAAACACCAAACTTGATCAAATACAAGTCCCAATAAAAGGAGAAATCCTACCCCTATTATTACTGATAAAAGAAACTGTTTTCGCATGACGTGAAGGTACTTGTGAATTTCAGAACAGACAAGGATTTCTTATCTTTACTGTCCCCCACCTTAGTATTCAATTGACCAGACCATGAAAAGACTGTTTTTACTTTCAACGGCATTGCTGTTTTGTGCCATTTCTTTCGCTCAAGAGAGCAACGATATTCTTCCTGCGAATCTCACTAGAGAGGAAGTCGATAATGCTATCCGTGACGGATATCAATACCCAATTCCAGACCGGGGAATAACTACTCCTCCGCCTTTTACAAATGTGCGAGCGGCGGCAGAATGGGAAGAGATTCAAGCTTTGTGCATTGCTTGGACATCCTATCCCGGAATTTTGAAGCAAATCGTCGCTGCAGCAGTCAATGAATGTGAAGTCATTATATGTTCGGAGAATCCAGCTTCTACCGAGAGTTATTTGCTTAACTCGTCATACGGTGGTCCTGTAGATCTCACCAATGTGACTATTCTCAATGAACAGCTTAACTCTGTTTGGATGCGTGACTACGGTCCAAATACAGTCTACGGAAATGAAGTGGATGACTTGTATATCGTCGACTGGATCTATAACCGTCCACGACCCGATGATGACGTGTTACCCGACGCGATTGGTGCTTATTTGGGGGTTGATGTTTACAACACAACGGTTTCGCCAAATGACCTAATGAATACAGGTGGAAATTACATGACAGATGGATTCGGCCAAGCTTTTTGCAGCGAATTGGTACTCGATGAGAATCAAGGCGGAAGTGCTGGCTGGACGACCTACCCGAACCATACGGAGGCCGAGATCAACAGCATCATGAATCAATACATGGGTATCGACGAGTACATCAAGATGCCGACGCTTCCTTATGACGGCATTCACCACATCGACATGCATATGAAACTGTTGGATGAGGAAACCCTGCTCGTAGCTGAATATCCAGCAGGCACTGCCGACGGACCGCAAATCGAGGCCAATATCAACTACGTATTGAATAATTTTACGACTAAGTGGGGCACGCCGTACAATGTAGTACGGATTCCTTCGCCACCACAGCAGTCGAATGGCAACTATCCACCTTCTGGTTGGTACCTGACATACACCAACTCGGTATTCATCAATAACACGGTACTTGTGCCTACCTATTACAGTCCCTACGATGAAGCCGCATTAGATTTATATGCCGAATTGCTTCCTGGATACAACATTGTAGGCATTGATTGCGACAACTCACCAGAAGCCATTATCTCTGCGAGTGGAGCGATTCACTGCATCACCAATTCCGTTGGTGTAAGCGATCCTATGTTGATTAGCTATGCTTGTCTGCCCAACACCAACGACGATGTAAACGACTATTACCTGCAAGCATACATCAACCATACTTCAGGAATAAGTGGAGCGACACTTTATTATAAGACCAACTTGGTCGATCCATACACGGCCGTTGCCATGACCGATTTGGGTTCCAATGAATGGGGAGCATCGATTCCAGCGCAAGCATATGGGACCGACGTGTACTATTATGTTGAAGGTGTCTCAAATAGCGGAAAAGTGCAAACCAAGCCCATGCCAGCACCTGTGGGCTACAAGCATTTTCAGATCATCAATGAAATTTTTGGTTGTACCGATTCCTCAGCTTGTAACTATGATTCTGTAGCGACAGTTGATGATAATACGTGTATTCTGCCAGACGGGTGTACCGATTCGGCGGCGTGTAATTACAATTCGAATGCCCAATGTGATGATGGATCATGTATTATAGGTGTAAACTACAACCTAGAATTGAGCACCGATTGCTGGGGAAGTGAGGTGAGCTGGGAACTTAACAACGACTCAGGAACTACCATTATGAATGGCGGAGGATACGGAAATCAAAATACCTACAACGAAAATCTATGTGTAGCTGATGGCTGCTACGATTTTGTTATTAGCGACAGTTTTGGTGATGGAATGGATGGAACAGCATCTGGATGTGCGGTTGATGGAAACTACATCGTAACCGACAACCAAGGCAACATCGTTTTCCAAATGGGAGACCCTGACTACGGCACTGAAATTTCGCATAATTTCTGCGTAGACCTCGTCAATCCAGGTTGTACCGATACATCGGCCTGCAACTACGACTCACTGGCTACCGAAGATGATGGAAGTTGTCTGTTCGGCTCAGGATGCACCGATTCAACGGCCTGTAATTTTGATTCCAACGCTGGTTGTGACGATGGTAGCTGCGAGTACCTTTCTTGTGCTGGTTGCACCAACTCGCTGGCCTGCAACTATGATTCTACCGCAACGATCGACGACGGCTCGTGTAATTTACCCGATGGTTGTACCGATTCGGCCGCTTGTAACTATGCCGCTGGATCGCTTTGCGACGACGGAAGTTGTGAATATGTAAGTTGTGTCGGCTGTACAGACTCCGGAGCTTGTAATTTTGACTCAACGGCGACGATCGAAGACGGGACTTGTGAGTACATAACATGCTTGGGATGTACCAATGCCTTGGCTTGTAACTACGACAGCACGGCAACCATTGACGATGGAAATTGTATTCTTCCCGATGGCTGTACCGATTCGACGGCCTGCAACTACGACTCAACAGCTTTGTGCGATGACGGTGAATGTTTCTATTTCACGTGCGAAGGATGTACCAATTCCGCAGCCTGCAACTACGACTCTACAGCGAGTCAGGACAACGGCACCTGCATATTGCCTAGTACATACTACCAAGATTCTGACGGTGATGGATACGGGAACATTGAGGTTATGCAAGATTTATGTGCACCGCAAACCGGTTGGTCGACTGATGCTACGGATTGTGATGACACAAATGCACAGGTATTTCCTGGTGCCCCTGGAACCAACGAAGGTTTTGACAACGACTGCTCCGGTGAGATCGATCCAGATGAAGTGTTTTTCAACGGCTGCTTAGGTGATTTCAACAACGATGGAATTATCAACACGGCCGACTTGCTTTTCTTGTTGGGTGACTTCGGTTGTATGTCGAATTGTGTTGCTGATATGAATGACGACGGCGTTGTGTCTACACCAGACCTCCTTGAATTTCTAGGTGTGTTCGGTCAGCCTTGCCCATAAACATATCGCTATTTCGGCTTTGTGCAATACTTCGTAGCTTTGAGATAAATCTTGATCTCATGATACGACTTGTATATACAGTATTGGCAACTATTTTTGGATTTGCGCTTGTCGCCCAGCCCACTTCACTGGAAATGGACCAAATCGTAAACCAATGGCTTCTAAACAACGACAATCCGGCCGTTGTTGGCTGTGTCGTTATGGACAATGAGGTCATTTGGATGGATGCCTATGGAAAAGCGAATATTGCCGCAGATTACAACGCGACGGTCGACACTCCATTCATGCTCGCATCTGTTTCTAAGACAGTGACCGGGACAGCTCTTTTGCAAGTAATCGAGAATGACGAAGATGTAAATTTAAGTGATCCCGTCAATGATCACCTGCCGTTTTCCGTGACGCACCCTTCGTTTCCGAATACTCCCATTACCATCGAACAACTCCTCACGCATTCAAGTGGAATTGACGATAATTGGGACGTGATGCCCTATTGCAACGGAGATTGCACAACACCCTTATCTGAGTTCATGGCCAGCTATTTTACCCCGGGTGAACCTGACTACAATGCCGACTACAACTTCCAAACGTGGGAACCAGGAACGGGTTATAGCTATTCCAACATTGGTGCGACTTTGGTTGGATATTTGGTCGAATCGATCACTGGAACATCTTTTAATGACTATTGCGAAGAGAACATATTTGAGCCTTTGTGCATGAATAACACCCACTGGTTCCTTTCCGAGTTTGCCGATATCGAGGCTATTGCAACCCCGTACGATACTTGGTCAGGAGTGAGTCCGATCAATCACTTTGGCTACCCCGATTATCCTGACGGTCAGCTCAGAAGTACCATCCGAGATATGGCCAACTGGCTTCTTGCAACCGTAAACGAAGGCGATTTTAACGGCGAATCGATCTTGGGTAATACAGCTATGAACGAAGCTCTTTCAGTCCAATACAACGACGACCAAGGATATATTTGGTATACACAGCTCATCGATGGTGACGTGGTTTGGTCGCACAATGGTGGAGACCAAGGCGTGAGTTCAGACATCTTTATTTCGCTCGAAAACAATATTGGCGTAGCTTTTATTAGCAATGGAGATGACTACCTGCAAGGGCTTTTACAACCAACCTACCAATGGGCCAAAACGCAATCAACACAAGGGATTGGATGGCCAGAGTGTATTACATCGGTGAACGAAAAAGCGCAAGCTGAGAACCTCAAAATATATCCGAACCCGACGACTGAGTTTCTATCTATCGAACTACCTGCAAGCCAAGGCAAGTTCACCATTGAGTTGCGCTCGTTGGAAGGAAGAGTTCTAGTCCAAGAAGTTGTTGTGAATCAAGCCATTCGGCAAATGGATCTCACGGATTTCGACAACGGCAGTTACATGCTTCATGTTAGCGGAGATGGCGTTGATAGTTGGCAGGTGGTGATCAAGCTGTAGCGCAGCGCATCAAGGCTTCATTAAAACAACTTCATCGGTATGCATGCCATTTTCCATGCGGATAATATATGATCCAGCAGCGTATTGAGACGTATCGATGCTGAATTCCAAATATCCAATTTTGAAAGCTTCTAGTTCCAATCTCTTCACCACCTTTCCTTGCATATTGACAATTTGAACGTCGATTGAATTATTCGGTGCAGGATTGAAGAAGGTAAGCAAAACGTGAAGATCTGCGGGATTGGGGTGCACTTCTAGCTGCAACAAATTTCCATCTTTTACGGCATGGGTCTCAACATGATCTGGTGTAAGTTCTATGATGACGCGATATACCGTTTCATGCGCATGACTTTGGCTTCCATCGTTGACAAAGAAGATATTATCGGCCGTACTTTCAATTCCACCTACGATATAACCAACAACAGTCGATTCCGATAAGGCATCATGCAATAGAATCCCCTGTTCATCAAATGCGTCAATATCAAGTGGAATAAATTCAGCACCTGCCCCGAGCAAGGCTGGCATATCACCGATCTTATGCTCTTCCATCGTTCCATCACCAAATCGAGTCACCTTGCTGATGGTCGTAACAAACGGTGTGTTTATGTCGTCAATTAAGTTGTCCGACGCGTCGTAATAGTACCTGCTGATCCCGCCAAAAAACACGGTACTCATTTCATTTGAGACCGCACTGTAAATTGGAAGTTTGGCCGAATGGTACTGACTAAGAAATTGTTGAAAATCGTTATTTACCGCGTAGCTATCGGCAAAAACATCTACTGAATTTAGCCAAGGAATATCCTCCGTCGGTTGAAATACACCCGAAAAAATCGTGAAGCCTTGTGTTCCATCGGGAAATATTTGCGGACTCGCATTGTAGTCACGTCGATGCAAATTGGCTGGATCATTGTCGGCCGAATAATTTGAAATAGACATCGTCACGCCATCATCTTCAATGCTAAATCGCCTAATCTCTTCAGCATATTCTTGAACAAACCCAGGTCCGAAATCGGGGCCCATGGGATTGTATCTGCCTTCGAAGTACTGACCACCCATAAGATAGAAAACACCGTCTAGATAGCCCATTTGTCCGCCAGTGACAGCCATATCGGCATTGTACACTTGCCGGAAAAACGGAGTGATACTCTCACCATTTACGATGGCCTCGATCGCGCCGTTCACATCTATGGCACACAAGTAGGGATAGGTGATATGGTCATTTGCGCTTGCGCTAAACCCATAGCCACCTGTGATATACAAAGTTCCTTCACGCTGAAAAAACTGGGCGTTCGTAGCTTGTAGTTGTTCGAACAAAGATGCTTCCAAAACACTCAAAGAGGATCCGATGGCGACTTCGTTTTCGATATCTACCACATAGATCATAGTGTTATTATCCTCTTCCAAAAAGGCCGCAAATGGTTGTCGTTGGTGCAGTCCGTCGACCCTACCGCCCACAATCAACCAGCGTCCCACATCATCCTGCCCAATGCAAAATGAGTGAACTCCTGGCATATCGGTGATTGATACTGGCTCAAGACCTATCGAGAAATTCTGGCCCACACCCGTTAAAGAAAATAGGAGAGCACATACCAAGGAGAAATTACGCATAGATGAATTTTTCGGCTAAAATGAGAACTTTCATGTCCATTGTCAATGATTCAAGTCACATAAGGTTGCACAAAATTGCGTGATTAGGGTCACCAAGACATCTTTCAATTCTCGTATCTTTGTTAAGGTGATACGCCAATTATTCATAGCACTTGCCCTTTTCGTTGTTGTCGCTCATGGAACTATTCCCCACAACGACAACTCGAGTTCTGAAGTAACGCTCTCAAGCGCCTCTTTGGGCAATGACTTGTGGGCTGCTTTATCGGCTCCAATGCGTATTCTACCGGAATCCCATCATCCAGACCTCTGTCTCAATGTCGAAAAAATCCGACTTGACGAAGTGCAAACTTTGGTCATCCTCATTGGATTGGGATTGTTGCCATTTGAGCATGTTGAAGAACGCCCGACATTCAATCCATTTCTTTGTCGGGTTTTCGATGATCCCGCCTTCGGCAAATGGAGAAACCGCCCTCCTCCGAGTGTTGCCTAGTATGTGAATAGTCGGTTCAGGCTACTCTTCCAACATTCGGCCCATGCTCATTTTCGTTGCTCATGGGAATTCATTGACTTTTCAACTTTATCGTTGTGTTCGAACGAATTATATCTTATTCGATTCAGAATAAGCTCATTATCTTTATCGGTATAGTCGCCTTGTGCGGTATAGGGACATGGTCGGCCATGCGCATTCCACTAGATGCCGTGCCCGATATTACCAATAACCAAGTTCAGATTGTAACCACGGCCCCCACTCTTGCGGCACAAGAAGTCGAGCAATACATTTCTTACCCCATCGAGGCAGTGATGGCCAACATTCCCGATGTTCAGGAAGTACGCAGTATTTCTCGCTATGGGCTATCGCTAGTGACCGTTGTCTTTGATGATGACGTGGAGATTATGAAATCTCGGCAATTTGTGGGCGAACAACTCAGACTGGCCGAATCGGGGCTTCCATCTGAATCGGATCGGCCCGAAATGATGCCAATCACGACTGGTCTGGGTGAGATCTACCAATATGTTTTGGTGCAAAAAGACGCAAGTCTGAAGAAGTACAGCTTGATGGAATTGCGCACGATTCAGGACTGGATTGTAAAAAGGCAACTCACTGGAATTCCAGGAATCATTGAGGTGAGCAGCTTCGGTGGTGAACTGAAGCAATATGAAGTCGCTATTCAATCGGAGCGGATGATCCCCCTCGACGTCTCGTGGAACGAAGTACTTACTGCCCTCGAAGAAAACAATGCCAACAGCGGGGGTAGCTACATCGAGCAAGGTGGAAATGCATTTTACATTCGAACAGAGGGTCGTGTTCAGTCTATTGCGGACATTGAAAACATAGAGATTAAGACCAATAACCGCGTACCGATTCGGATAAAAGACATAGCCCAAGTCGGATTTGGAAGTCCCAAGCGATACGGCGCCATGACCATGGATGGAATGGGTGAAGTGGTAGGTGGAATTACCTTGATGTTGAAAGGGGCGAATTCTTCTCAGACCATCGACCTCGTTAAGGAGCGCATCGATGAAATTCAGAATTCGCTGCCTGAAGGAGTTGAGATTTACCCCTACTTAGATCGATCAGAGTTGGTGGCAAAGACCATTGGAACGGTTACCAAAAACCTGATAGAGGGTGGATTGATCGTGATTTTCGTGCTCATCCTCCTCCTCGGAAATTTCAGGGCAGGAATGATTGTCGCATCCGTCATTCCCTTGTCGATGCTCTTTGCGCTCACGCTCATGAACCTACTCGGTGTTTCGGCCAATTTAATGTCGCTGGGCGCCATCGATTTCGGAATTGTCGTAGATGGTGCTGTGATTATCGTCGAAGGCGTTTTACATCACCTTCACAAGAACAATACGGGCACAAAATTACTTCCTAGCGAGCGCGATGAGGCTGTAAAAACAGCAGCAAGTACCATTTATCGGTCGGCGGCATTTGGTGTACTTATTATTCTGGTCGTGTTTGTACCAATCTTCACGCTCGAAGGAATCGAAGGCCGTATGTTTTTGCCCATGGCGCAGACGGTCACCTTTGCTATTTTGGGTGCTTTGGTGCTTTCTCTCACTTACGTTCCTGCCATAAGCGCGACCATACTTCGCCAGCCGTCATCATCCAAGAAAACCTTGGCCGATCGCATTATGGACTTCCTGGGGCGAGTTTATCACAAGTCCTTGAACCTAGCTCTTGGACATTCCACTGCCGTGTTGGTTTTTGCTGGTTTAGGACTTGTAGGAAGCATTTTCCTGTTCAATCGCTTGGGAGCCGAATTTGTGCCGACGCTTGAGGAGGGAGATCTTGCCATGCAATTGAGCATAGAGCCCGGTAGTTCGCTCACAAAAAGCATCGAAACGAGTTCAAAAGTTGAGGCCATATTGTTGGCCAATTTCCCAGAAATCGAACACGTCGTCTCCAAAATCGGAACGGCCGAAGTGCCCACCGATCCCATGGCTATCGAGGACGCCGACGTAATGATCATCCTGAAAGAGCGAGATGAATGGACCTCGGCATCAAGCAGGGGCGAGCTCATTGACAAGATGAAGAATGCACTTAATAGCCTTGAGGATGCCTCCTTTGAATTCACTCAACCAATTCAACTGCGTTTCAATGAGCTGATGACTGGTGCCAAATCGGACATCGCGGTGAAGATATTCGGTGAAGACTCGGATAAGCTTCGTGAGATCGGTGAAAAAGCTGAAGAGATCATTGCCCAAATCCCAGGGGCGGGTGACGTGAAGTTGGAACGCACTGAGGGACTCCGGCAAGTGATTATTGAAGCCGACCGACAAAAAATGGCCATACAAGGTGTGAGCTCGGCCGAGATTAATCGCGTAATCCGGACGTGCTATGGTGGTTACACTACGGGGGCGGTTTATGAAAACGAAAGGCGATTCGACTTGGTTGCCCGACTGGCAGCTTCGGAAAGGAATACAATTGACGCCGGAAGGATCTTCGTCAGCAGCTCAAATGGGAACCAAGTACCACTGTCATCTGTTGCCCGAGTCTACGACAAAGAAGGCCCCATGATGATCACCCGAGAAAATGCGCGTCGACGAATCTCGATTGGTGTCAATGTCCGCGATCGCGATGTCGCTTCTTTGGTGGGAGAAATCAGACAACAACTCGATGACCACATTTCGCTGCCTCCAGGATACTCTCTCAAAATAGGGGGGCAATTCGAAAACTTGCAGCACGCCGTGGACAGATTGGCCTTGGCAGTTCCCGTCTCGATGTTTTTGATACTCTTTCTATTGTACTTGGCGTTCCAGTCTACACGTGAGTCAATTATGATCTTCATAGCCGTTCCGCTCGGCGCCATTGGCGGCATCTTAGCCTTGTGGTTGCGTGACATGCCTTTTTCCATTTCTGCAGGAGTAGGGTTTATAGCCCTTTTCGGAGTGGCTGTCTTGAACGGTATCGTGATGATGACCGAATTTAAGCGACTTCGATTGATTCGCCCCGATCTCAAGGAATTACTTCTGGAAGCAACAGGTACTAGGCTTCGACCAGTGCTCATTACAGCTTTGGTTGCCTCACTCGGATTTCTTCCTATGGCCATTAGTGGATCGAACGGAGCGGAAGTTCAGCGACCGCTGGCGACTGTTGTTATTGGCGGACTGATAACCTCAACTCTACTCACCATGTTGGTATTGCCAACCATTTACTACGTCGTTGAAAAAAGACGATTCAATAAAAAAAGCACAGACGCATGAAAACAAGCATAGTCATTTTTACGGCACTCTTACTCTTCGGATGCCAGGAGGTCAAGGAAACTAACGAACCAGCGATTGCAGCCCAAACAGAAGAAGTAAGTTCAACTGAAGTCCCACCAATCGTTGAGCCACCCGTGGCGAAATCATTGACTTGCGTGGGGCGAACAATTCTAGCTCCGAGTGCCCGACAAGAGGTTTTTGGACGATCGGATGCCTTTGTCAGACAAATATTCGTTCAAGAAGGCCAACAAGTGAAAGCCGGTCAAATTCTCATGTCGCTGGAATCACCCGACTTTGCCCGGATCCAGAAGGAATACCTCATAGCAAAGTCGGAGTATGAATTCCAAAAAAAGACCTATGATCGAAGCGTCATCCTGGCCGATCAAGAATCGATTTCACGGCAGGAATTCGACCAAATTACGCGAGAACATGAGGTTTCGCGCACGCATTTTCTTGGACTAGGTGCCGAGTTGAAGTCTATTGGATTCTCTTTAGAAGAAATTGAGAACAATAAAGTACAAGAAGTCATGAATCTGCGCAGCCCTATTGCGGGGCAAATTGATCACATCGATGTTGTAAACGGCACCCGCATCACAAGCGAGCGCTTGCTGGTTTCTATTTGGGAAGTGGGCGGACTCATGATCGAGTTGAGTATGCTCGCCGAAGATGCTTCGTCTATCTCCGAAGGTGATCAATTCACATTCGACTTACCTGGAAGAGAAGGCGCTTTTACTGGCGTGGTGAAATACAAAAGCATGGTTGTCAACGATGTCAATCACACAGTAAGCTTGTACGCAACTATTCAAAATGCGAAAGGAGAAATTGGTTCAGGAGAATCTGTATTCGCTCAATTTTTACCTAAAAAATGACTTAATTAGTTGTTTCGTCACTTGTTCAAGTATACCCAAAAACACATTTGCGCTTGTCGCTAGTTCAATGTCCTATATGAAATGGTTTTCAATCGTACTTATTGTCCTCGTCCAGCATACTTACGGACAAGAATCGATATCTGAATTTCAGGCGAAGCAAGCCGTATATCACATTGTACAATACAGTGGATTATTGCCAAATTTCACTGTGAGGGAGAACGAAGAAGTTACTACCGCCATAGCTTATATCAAGGACAAAAAACGGTATATCGAGTACAATCCGGCGGTGATGGAAAGTCTTATGGACAGTACAAAAACCGACTGGGCGATGATCAGTATTTTGGCTCATGAAATTGCGCATCATCTCCTCGGACATACGCTTGCTCCGAAGTTATTGAGTCCTGGAGATGAGCTTGCTTGCGACCGCTATTCTGGATTTATATTGCAACGAATGGGGGCGACTTTGGATGAATCGGTCGCGGCCATTCAGGTGGCAGGGAGTGCGCAGGGAACAAAAACGCACCCACCACGAGAAGCGAGAGTCCATGCTATTTCCCAAGGCTGGAATGAATCGCTCAATCAACTCGAAAGTAAAATCCAAGGCATCGCTCCAGCCGATAAAATCTATGTGCTCAGTCTGCGATTCGATGGCGACGAAAACCTGTACTACGTCGACGATGCGAGTAATGTATTGTGGTACAACGAGTTTGCACAGCCTATCCTCCTAGGCAAAATGGTTGAGGTGACTTTGGGCGACTACCGATATGAAATTGTGTGGGAAGGTCAAAAATTCTACGTCGACCGCCACAATAAAATCTGGAATATGACCACTTACAACGTCATGCTGAAAGTGGGTAAAGTCGAAATTCTGGGAACTGAAAAATGATCTTTAGTAGAGAATTGTTGGTTGTTTAATCAGCATTCGTGGTTTCGTCTTGTTGTTCTTTAGCCTTCGGCAAATGATGATGTGCACTCGAAAGCGCATTTGCCCTCGTGGCAGATGTTCACAAAAGTGATTTCATAATTCCCCACCCACCAAGAGATCCCCGACGATATTCCATTTAATTTTAGAGTATGGAGAAATAGTATTTCTTTTTTACTCAATTCAAGTACTACTAAATGGCGCTCAAGAAAAAGTACAAGAATATCCTGCTCATCGATGATGATGACATTAACAACATGCTCAATCGTCAGTTTTTGACCTTTAGCTTGCGAGATGCAAACATTGTGTGTTTCCAAGATG
>JADFAK010000105.1 GCA_015665315.1 Flavobacteriales bacterium
ATACAAAACTGGGTCGATGAGTACAATAACTTTGCTCCTCACTCAGCATTGAAAATGAAAACACCGAATGAATTTTATAAATTTAAATCCGCTGCATAACTAGTCCAGTTTTTAAGCGGAAAGAGCAGAAAGATTATTGAGTTCAATGCTTATGGTTCAGGAGGCGTTATCAGCAGTACTGATAGTTTTCAATATGATGAGTATGGAAATCAAAAAGAGCATATAAAATATTTAGTTGATCATGATGAGACACATACCTATGACATAGATGGAAATCTAATTCGTCGGGATTACCATTCCGAAGGTGAAGGGGCGAATTGGACATTTGAATTTGATGAAAACTCTAATTTGATTGAAAGTAGATTGTTTGTTCCTTACATGCGAATTGATAATATAGAGACCAATAGTTATGATGCGAATGGTAATATGGTAGAACATAAATTTTGTAATGACTCTAAAAATATTAATTCTTGTGTAAAGTTTTCTTGGAAATATACTTATGATGAGAAAAGCAATTGGACTATGAAGACTGAGTACAAAAACGAAATTGTACTGAATATCTTTGAAAGAGCGTACACATATTATGACTAGAAGTGTCTTCAGCCATGAAGACTAGAAGATTGTATACGTGTATTGAGGTCGGTATATTTGTCAAAAGTATCTAAACGTTCAGGATCACGTTTGTCTTAAGGTTAATCCAGTGCCAAGAACTTCAATATGTTACGAATACCACCTTTATATAATGTCGGTAAGTGTAACAAGCAAGGAACGGTTTGACAAACGGTTCTTAACGGATGGATACGGTGAATGACTCACTTTTTTTTCATGAACCTAGATAGAAGGAAATACTACCTTGTTGATGTTGGTGTGGAAATGGTGTGGAAGAAAATAGAAAACCCCCTGATAAACAGAGGGTTATACTACAAATAGTGACCCGGGGAGGATTCGAACCCCCAACCATCAGAGCCGAAATCTGACATTCTATCCAGTTGAACTACCGGGCCATTTTCTCTTTTCGAGGGCGCAAATTTAATACAAAGTCTGGTTTTTCAATGCCAACTCCCGAATGAATATCCATTTGCGCTTGTCGCTGATTAAAAAGGCGATGAACACAATTGGATTCCTTACTTTCTAGGTTTTTTGTCGTTCGACACATGAATACTGCTAATTTTGCGTTATTGTCGTGTTAAAGCCAAAGCAAGCTCATCCAAATGAGAATATTCTTTTTACTTATTTCAATCATTGTCGCCGGAAACTTATATGCCCAAGTCGGCACCGGACAATGGCGTGACCATTTACCTTATTCAACCGCTATCGATGTATGCGAAGGACCGGAAAACGTGGTTTTCTGCGCTACCGAGTACGCTATATTCGAGTACAACCAAGAGGATGGCAGCATTTTCAGAATTTCAAAGGTCAACTACCTGACAGCGACGGGGATCACGGCTATTGACTACCATGCGCCCACAAAAACCTTGGTTGTAGGGTATGCCAATGGAAATGTGGACTTGATTCGGAACAGACGTGGAATCAATGTTTCAGATATTGAACGGAGCGATATTTTGGCCAATAAATCAGTCAACGAGATCTACTTTCACGATTCAAAGGCGTATTTGGCTTGTGGGTTTGGAGTCGTGGTCTTGGATTTGAACAATATTGAGATAAGTGATACTTATATAATTGGTCCATTGGGCGTCTATATTCAGGTATTCGACATCGCAAATGATGGCGTTGATTGGTATGCTGCCACGAGTGAAGGATTGTTTACGGCACCTGTAGGCCATTTATTCTTGTCGAATTTCGAAACGTGGTCGCTCGTTGAAGATTTTGGATCGGCTGCAAGTGCATTTCATACCATTGAAATTCAAGATGATCATTATTACGCCTTGAGCAGAGGCCTTGACAGTGACTCGCTTTTCGTGCGTTCTGGAGAAGGGGCCTGGGAACCAAACCAAGAGTTTTCTGGCGGCGAGATCCTCTCAATTAGTGCGACGACGGATGTTGTTTTTATTAGTCGTCACGGTTTTCTAGCAGGTAGGAATTTGGATTTGGAAGATGGCTTTTCATGGGGTGAACTTTCGGGACAAACGTGTCGGGCCCAGATGGTGATCATTGATGCGCAGGGAAGCACGTGGGTGGCCAACGACGGTGGGGGATTGCTCGGGTATGATAAATACGGTAATCATTATAGGGTGATGCCAGACGGACCAACGACGGTCGCTGTACGGAGAATTGATGCATACAACAACAATATCTGGATGGCCCCAGGAGGTGCCGATGGAGCGTGGACGAGCACGTGGAATGGAGTTGGGTCGTATGGATTGGTCAATGAAAGGTGGTACAGTACGAAGAAGTACAATGGAGAGGCGATGTTTGATTTAATGGACGTTACAATCGACCCGACCGATAACCAGCACGTCGTGTTCGGTTCCTGGCTGGTGGGCCTCGTGGAGTTACAAAATGCAGAATATGCTGAAGTATATGATCAAACAAACAGTTCGCTTACACAAATTAACTACGGAGGTGTTGACCGAGTAGCTGTAGGCGGAGTTGATTTTGACAACAATGGAAATTTGTGGTTTACCAACGCTTTTTCAAATACACCTGTGCATGTACGCACATCGTCGGGAGAGTTTAAAGCATATTCGTTCGATTCCGATATAGGAGAGAACAACATCATCACTGAAATTCGGGCAACACGTCAGGGATATATTTGGGCTGTTTTGCCAAATGGCAAAGGTTTGTTGGTTTTGGACCACAATGGAACGCTGACCAATACAAGCGATGATCAATATCGAATTTTAACAGCCGAGGAAGGATCGGGAGGTTTGCCTATCGACGAAGTAGTGTGTATTGAAGAGGATTTGGACGAAGAGATTTGGATAGGGATGCTACAGGGATTGGCTGTCTTCTATTCACCTGCGAGCATATTCGATGGGGAGGATTTTGATGCCCAAGAAATATTGATCGAGCAAGATGGCAATGTGCAAATCCTGTTAGAAACCGAAACGGTCAACTGTATTGAAATCGATGGTGCCAATAGAAAGTGGATAGGAACCGTGAATTCAGGCGTTTTTCTCATGAGTCCCGACGGGATTGAGCAGATTCATCATTTCACTGCTGAGAATAGTCCGCTGCCGTCAAACAATGTATTTGATGTGGCAATCAACCATGAAACGGGTGAAGTCTTCTTTGGTACTGAAAAGGGTGTTGTGGGATTCAAATCCGATGCCACAAATTTCTACGAAGAAATGACCAATGTGTCGGTTTACCCGAACCCAGTGCGACCAGAATACACCGGTCTGATTACCATTGACGGCTTGTCCAAAGATGCCGATGTGAAAGTTTCAGACGCTGCGGGAAATGTCGTGTATCAAACAACAGCCAATGGTGGGCGTGCAACATGGACAGGAACTGATTTTTCAGGGAACCGCGTGAGCACGGGCATGTACTTCGTGTATATATCGACTCAAGATGGCGATTCAAGGAGCGTTGCTAAAGTCGCTTTTATCAACTAGTAGATTGGTTTTTAGGCCTAATTGACTTGTGTAAATTTAAATCCGCTCCATAACTAGTCCAGTTTTTAAGCGGAAAGAGCAAATAGAGGAAGAGGAAGAGAAAAGAGGAAGAGATAAGTGGTTTTTTCCGCTGGGTAATGGTTTAGGGTTTTTTAGGAAGGTTTTTTATCCAGCACAAGGCAAATGACTCAATACTCGCTCTCGCTCTCGCACTCGCTCTCCCTCTCACTCTCGCTCTCCCTATCGCACTCGTTCTGTCTTTCAAGTTCTCCTTAACTTTAAATGGAGGAAGAGGAAGAGAAAAGAGGAAGAGATAAGTGGTTTTTTCCGCTGGGTAATGGTTTAGGGTTTTTTAGGAAGGTTTTTTATCCAGCACAAGGCAAATAACTCAATACTCGCTCTCGCTCTCGCACTCGCTCTGTCTTTCAAGTTCTCCTTGGCTTTAAATGGAGGAAGAGGAAGAGAAAAGAGGAAGAGATAAGTGGGTTTTTCCTGCGGGTTAGGTTTGGGCGTTTTTAGGGGTGGAGCGCACAAGGCAAATGAATAAAATAGTGCAAGCTCTTAGTGTGGTGCTATATTTCGGATAGTCATTAAAGAGAAAGCCCTCATTGTATAATCTGATTTATACAATGAGGGCTGACTTAATTTGTTTTAGGTTGTTATGGGCAAATACTTCCAAATAGTCCTAAGAAGACCAAGATGTCAGATGTCGCTGTTCCGCCATCATTGTCCAAATCGGCAATGCATGTTCCACTACAACCGAAGTCGGCAAGTAGAATAAGTAAGTCTTGAACATCAATAACTCCGTTCTCATCGAAGTCACCAGCACACGTTATACATGAAGTGTACTCGCAAGAACCGTCATCACAAGCGGCCGAAGAATCGTAGTTGCAAGCTGTAGAATCGTTACAACCTCCTAGGATACAAGATCCATCATCACAACCTGCGGTTGAGTCATAGTTACATGCAGCTGAATTCATACAACCAGGATATACGCATGAACCATCGTTGCAACCAGCGGCAACATTGAAGTTACAAGCGGCACTATCGTCGCAGCCAGGATAAACACATGATCCGTCATTACAACCTGCTGTTGAATCGTAATTGCAGGCCGCACTATCCATACAACCAGGGTATGTACAACTTCCGTCGTTGCAACCAGCTGCTACGTTGAAGTTACATGCTGCGCTGTCATTGCAACCTGGGTAAGTACATGAGCCATTGTCGCATCCAGCAGCAGCACTGTAGTTACACGCGGCGCTATCCGTACAACCAGGGTATACACAGCTTCCATCGTTGCAACCTGCAGCCGCGTTGAAGTTACATGCGGCCGAATCCTGGCATCCAGGATAGGTACACGAACCGTCGTCGCAACCTGCAGCGGCACTATAATTACATGCAACAAGATCAGTACAACCAGGGTAGGTGCACGATCCGTCATCGGTAGTTGCGGCAGAATCGTAGTTACATGCTGTCGTATCCATACATCCAGGATCTCCCGGTGCAGTGATACAGAATGCGTGAGACGTTCCTGAACCGTAGTTCGATGCTCCCATTTGGAACAATACGTTGCCAAATGAGTCAGTCATATCGTAGTCACCGTCGGTAGAACAACCCGAGGCGATTCCAGCAAGACCGTCACCAAAATCATCGTAGATATTAAATGTATAACATCCATAGTCCAAACATTGAGACCATGTATTCGTTACTTGATTGCCGTATGTATTACCAGCAACGGAAGCGATCACAGCGCCGCCATCATCTGTAATGTCCCAGCTAACTTCACCACCCCAACAGTCGGTCAGAATAGTAAGCGTCACATCGATGCATGGATAGATACAAGAACCATCGTCAAGCGTTGCTGCCGAGTTGTAGTTGACGGCAACGGGGTCGGTACAACCGGGAATTTCAGCCGCACAATCGCCAGTCGTAATAGAGCTGGTTGTTGATGTGCCGTCGGTCGTAGTATAGTAAACGTCGTATGATGTATTCGAATCCAGACCGGTAATAGTATAAGTATTGTTGTTGTCCAAGCTGTACCCAGCGGCCACCAAATCAATACAAACCAAGCCCGACGGAATAGAGTTGTAACAGATCGTCTGCACCTCGCAGAAGTTCTCGCTCATTTGAACGTCAACGGTAATCGAACCAGTTACTGAAACACCGTCAAAGAAACAATCAGTCGAAAGGTTCAATGAAACTGGATTACAAGCTGGTAGCGGTCCGCAATCCAAAAGCGCCAAGTCAATGGCGTTGCGCACATTCAATCGACCACCTGTTACACATTCTCCAACTAGGTTGGGAACAGGATCCACACCGTTCAATATGTATCCACGTACCTGACTTGCAGCCAACAGTGGATTCGAAAGGGACAATGCAGCGAGATCAGTACAAGGAGCCGAGTAGACCATGGCAATAGCACCTGCAACACATGGTGAAGCAAATGAAGTTCCACTAGTACTCGAGTAAGCTGAACTGCCAGAAGGAAGATAAACGCTTTCACCTGGTGCACCTAAATCAATCGTTGTAGCACCGTATCCAGAGAAAGTTCTAACGTCACTACTATTGGTAGCAGTAACAGAAATCATATAGTCTGAACCACAAGCAGTAGGCATGTCGCCCACAGCGTCAATATTTACATTGTTGTTGGCAGTTGCTCCACAATTCAAGATACCTACGGCACCCAGATCATCGTAGTATGCACACCACAATGGGTAGTTGGCCGGGTTACCGTTATCGATTCCCCAAGAGGCGTTTGTAGCAACGACAAAAGCACCACTAGCGCCGTTGGTCGTGTTGTACAGATTACGCATCGTGTATGGATATTCATAGGCAGCAATTACTCCTGCTTCCGTCAATCCTCCCATGTCTACTTGCATGATTTTCACATCCCAGTTGACACCTGATCCTCCATTGTTGTTATTTCCTTTGGCGCCGATCATACCCGAAACCGCAGTTCCGTGTCCGCCAGCTGCAATATTATCGTTCAAAGCTGTCGTGTTCCAGCCATTCACATCATCGATGTAGCCATTGCCGTCATCATCAATGCCATTGCCAGCGATTTCACCTGCATTTGTCCAATGGTTGGCAATGAGGTCGGTATGGTTGTAGTTGGCACCACCACCTTCGAGTACGCAAACAACGATTTCATCGCCATTCGAAGTTGTTCCTCCAGTTGTGATATCCCATGCCAAATCCGAGTCAATATCGTTGTCGGTGCCATCTACGTGATGCCATTGCGTTCCGATACTTGGGTCATTTGGCAAGGTAGCACGTTCTTCAATCAAGTGATTGAACTGGGCCGCAGCTACTGCTGGGTGACTCTGGATTTTATGTAGCAATGACGTTTCGTCATATCGCTCAGGATCCATTTGAAGTAGAAAAATGTTTGAAAGCTTACTTAGTGGCTTGTCGACTTTTAGTCCTGTTTGAACTCCGCGGATTTCTCCAAAACTTGAGATCAAAATATCGACCGATTTGCCAGATTTCATTTTGACAAGAATGTCTCCATGTACGTAAGGCGTTTCTTGAGCTGAGAGGGTAAAAGTGCAGCACAACGCCACAATAAAAGCGAATAGAGCGTGTTTCATATTGGTTAAGGGTTATAAATTTCTGATAAACAAGAGACTAAAATTACGGAAAAAATTCGTCAAAACAATAATCTATGTCAATGAATAAGGTTATTTCGCCGACTAAAATCCTGTCTATGGTTCAATAAGTTATGCTAAATTGCGCCCCCCTAACGAAAGCACGATGCCTCAATTTCCGTTTAGTATTTCTTCCAAACTGCCACGCGTCGGAACGACCATTTTTACTACAATGTCGAAGCTGGCGCACGAGTATGATGCTGTGAATCTCTCGCAAGGATTTCCAGATTTTGCGGTTGATCAGAAGTTGATTGACTTGGCTTCACACTATATGAATTTGGGCTACAATCAATATGCCCCAATGCCGGGTGTGCTCCCGCTCCGACAGGCCTTGTCGACCAAAATGGAAGCGCTTTACGGAACTTCCTATGACCCCAATGACGAGATTACTATCACCTCAGGAGCTACGGAAGCCATCTATACAGCAATTACTGCTTTGGTAAAGGAAGGCGATGAAGTTTTAATCTTTACACCTGCCTACGATTGTTATGCTCCAGCCGTCGAGCTGAGTGGAGGAACCTGCGTGTTCAGTCCGCTTGATCCAGAAGATTATTCCGTTGACTGGGAGAATGTTTTCAAGTCGATCAATCGAAAAACTCGACTGGTAATCATCAATACACCTCATAATCCGACAGGAGCTGTATGGTCTAAAAAGGACATGGAGAAACTTGGTACGCTATTGGAAGATACCCAAGCCATCGTTCTTAGCGATGAGGTGTACGAGCATATTATTTTCGACGACAATGTACATTATAGCTGCGCTGCGATACCTTCACTCATCAACCGTTCGCTCATCGTTTCGTCTTTTGGAAAAACATTTCACGCTACGGGGTGGAAGATGGGATACATTGCCGGACCGGCAGAATTGATGAAGGAGTTCAGAAAGGTGCACCAGTTTAATGTGTTCAGCACGATGACGCCAGTGCAATATGCTTTGGCCGATTACCTCGCAGATCCTTCGAACTACACAGGCCTTGGAAAATTCTATCAGCAAAAACGCGACTTGTTTCTATCCTTGATCGAAGGCAGTCGGTTTAAGTTCAAACCCTCAGGTGGAACCTACTTCCAACTTCTCAATTATTCAGCGATTGAACAAGGGAATGACGTTGAAGTCGCGCAACGATGGACCAAAGAACATAGAATCGCATCTATCCCGATTTCAGTTTTCTACCACAATCCGCAAGATAATTGTATGTTGCGATTTTGCTTCGCCAAAGGAGAAGACACCTTGATCCAAGCAGCGAATATTTTGAAAAGCCTGTAATTCTAGTTTTTTCCGACCTTCGCCTCGACCGACGTGTATGAATTGGATTAGAAGGCATTTGGATTTTGGATTGCTCGTGCTCGTGATGGCCTTGGCTACGGTCCTACGCCTATGGAATTTTTGGGAGATACCGTTTACCTACGATGAATATTCGTCTTTCTTTCGCGCAACACAATCCTCCTATTCTCAAGTCCTCGAATGGGGCATCCTTACCGATGCGCACCCCGCTTTTTTGCACTCTTTTTTATACTTCTGGTTGCAAGTAGTTGGAGATTCGGTATTCCTGATCAAGCTACCCTTCATCATTTCCAGCATTGCCGCCGTTTGGCTCACCTATGTACTCGGCAAAAGGTGGTTCGGTGTTCATCCCGGTCTGCTTGCCGCCGCCTTGCTGGCTGTTGCCGAATTTCCGCTGATGTATAGTCAGATTGCCAGACCGTACAGTATTGGTCTGTTCGCCGGCATGGGAATGCTTTGGCAATGGGACAACTTCCTGCGCTCTCCCAACTGGAAGTCGGCCATGTGGTTAGCCATCACATTTGCCGGAGGCGCATACATCCACCACTTCCTTGCCCTCCATGGCTTGGTCTTGCTCGTACTGGCATTTTTTATGCTCCCGGCCGGGGCCAAAAAGAACTTGGCATTTACCGCGATCATTGGATTACTTGCCTACCTGCCCCAATTGTGGATCACGCTTGAGCAATTGAAATTCAAAGGAATTGGGTCGATCTTGCCTCCTGTAGATTTACGTTTTATCACTCACCACCTGGGTTATATTGCCAATTTCGATTGGCTTTTCGGTCTGCTCTTACTTTTTATTCTTGGTATTCTCTTCTCTCATTGGAAGAAAATTAATACCTCGCGAAGGCGCGCTTTGGCCGTGATTTGGCTTGCGCCCTTGGTGGTCGGATTGGTCTACTCTTTCGCCGTCGCTCCTATTATTCAGGATAGGGTACTGATCTTTGCCTTGCCAGCTTTGTTTCTCCTGATCGCCGCTGGTATGCAGTGGGTAAAGCCCAAGATTACTCGTGCATTGGTTGTGCTTACGTGTGTAGTAGGTGTTTTTTCGACCGCGGGAAGTCGCAATTATTATGAGTTGTTCTACCACGACGATCATACCGAAGTCGCCGAATTCGCTTTTATGCTCGACTCGACTGGAACATCGACTAAACTACTCGCTTACCATCCGCCGATTCTTGACTTTCAATCCAAAAAGCAGGGTTTCCGGGTAGATGAGGTGGTCAATCCCGATAGTTCGTGGACCATGCGAGATTTTCGCGAACTTATTTTTGACGATCAAGGCAGAGATTTCATGTATGGTTGGACGACCCAGTACTATTTGCCTCCCTTCGAAACGATGGCTATGCTGCGCGAGAGATTCAAGTCACTCAAGTTTCGCCAATCCTTCAATCACGGAGATTTCCAATGTTGGTCGGATTCTGGCGAGCGCTATCAACCGGCCTATTCCAATAAATGGTCTGTGTCCTCTCCCCAAAAAGAGTGGACCTACCCGCAGGAAAAAGTGGCTCAGGATAGCCTGCAGGATTATCTGCTCATGCCCCAAGCCGACGAGTGGGGATTGTTGTTTGAAGCGCCCCTCCATTCCTTTGGGAGCCATCGAAATGCTGTGATAACGGCTAGTGTTGAGGTGAGTTCACTTTGCCAGGAGGCCTTATTGGTTATGGAGATTGTGGGCCCATGCGGGCAAATGTCTTGGCGATCGAAACGGTTCAGTGAATTCCTCCTCAGTGACGAAAAGGGCTTGGTTCATGTTTCAACCCCATTGTGTGAGATGGCCGACTTGCCAGACGGTCTGACTTTGAGGACCTTTGTGTGGAATCAAGGCAGTTGTCCAATTCAACTGTTCAGTGCGGAGGTATGGGTAGACGACGGACTGAAATTGACGTACGCACTGGATCATCCGTTTAGATCGAATATTGAACTATAAACATTCATGACAAAATTAGCTTCTGTACTCGGGCACTTGCCGTTCACCGTAAATGTATTCGGCCGAAAACGAGACCTTATCGTTGGTCTAGGAGATTTTCTCTATAAGCCCAAAGTCCTTGAGAAAGTGTACTGCCATGGCCGGGATTTGGACTTGCGTGGAAGCGAACATTTCAAAATTCTGGCATATGCGACGGAGAATTTTATCCGTGATTTTCAGACTTCAGATCTCGGTATGTTCATGCGCGAACGACTAAAAATGGGGGATGTCTTCATTGACATTGGGGCCAATCTTGGTGGCTATTCATTGATGGCGGGCGAACTGGGATGTGAGGTGCATTGTTTTGAGCCCGTGCCGGAGTTGGTGGAAGTTTTGAAGCGCAATGAGCATGTGTTTGGGCATGTTTTACCTATTGCGGTTTCCGATTCGAAAGGGACGGTGGACTTTTTTATTTCTGACGAAAATGTAGGTGGAAGTAGTTTGGTGGAGAGCGACTCGGGCTGGGAAAGTTCGGGCTATTCGAAATCGACTAAAGTTGAGACCAACACCTTTGATCAATTGTGCGAGGAAGGACATTTGCCCGTAGGGCCAATAAAATTGATAAAAATTGACGTAGAAGGCAATGAGCAAAAGGTTGTCGACGGCATGAAAGATAGTCTGCAATCGGGGCGAATCGAAGCCATTTGGTGTGAAGTCAGAGGCGAAGGATCGGATAGAAATCCTGGAACCTTTCGCACGGTAACTCAAGCCATGCAGAATGCCGGTTATAATGTTTACAAGTGGCACAGGGGAGTGATCGAAACCTTTGACGTAAAAAGCGATATTGCTCCACAGTTTTTTGACTTATTGTACTTGAAAGAATGAAGAAAGACCTGACGATTACCACTATTCAAAGTTCGCTGATTTGGGAGAATCCAGATGCGAATAGAGAGAACTTTGCCGAGATGATTCGATCGATTGATCGACCTACGGATATTATCATTCTCCCTGAGATGTTCTCGACAGGTTTTAGCATGAACCCTGCCGATCACGCCGAGAAAGCGACCAAAGCGGGCGGACCAACCTCAAAATGGATGGCTGAGATGGCTGCGGAAAAGGAGGCGGTGATTACGGGAAGTGTGGCTATTCAGATTGGGAAGAAATATTACAATAGGATGTATTGGGTGGAGCCAAGCGGTGAAATGACTCATTACGACAAGCGTCATTTATTTGCACTCGCCAAAGAAAACGAACATTACACGGCGTCTAAAGATCGCGTAGTTGTCGATTGCCAGGGCTGGAAAGTTTCGTTGAACATATGCTACGATCTTCGTTTCCCAGAATGGTGCCGAAATGAATTAGTCGACGGCGAACCACGATTTGATTTACAGATTTTCTCAGCAAATTGGCCGAGCACGCGTGCGAAACATTGGCGTACTTTGTTGCAAGCACGTGCGATTGAAAACCAGAGTTATGTAGCTGGTGTCAATCGGGTAGGTGAGGATGTTAACGAATTGAAGTATTCTGGTGGAACAGGCGTTTTTAACTTCAATGGCGACTATGTAAGTCAGCATAAAGATCACTCCACTTCAGTCAAACACGCTATTTTGAGCGCCAGTGAGCTGATGGAGACCCGAGCAGCCCTTCCTTTTCTAGCGGATGGCGATGCGTTTAAACTGCTGTAATACTTCCCGATTTCTCTTCCAAAAGGGTTGATTTGATGGCTTTTTCAGAAAGTTGTCTTCAACTAAACAGGTAATTATTGGATTCGAAAAGGTCAATTATTCGGAAAAATCTGTCTATAAAACTGTTCGTTGTAGAATTTGTTTTCCTGATTCGATCCAATCCATGAGTGCTCAATTGCCTATTTTTATTGATGTGTGTTGATTTTTATTTTGGTTGCATGCCTTGCCGATCAATGATTGGTGAATCATTGATGCCTTGGCTATTTATTGGTTTCTCATTGACGCAACCTACTTGAGTAGTGCGCAGTCTGTTGAACACAGACCGACGCTATAACTAAACGATCAATTCAATTCAAATCAAAACGAAATGAAAAAGTACTATTTCGCTGGGTGGCTTACACTGATAATGTCATTTCTTGCAATTCAAACAAACGCTCAAGGTTGCGACGTCGAATTCGATTTCGAAGTTGACAACGGGGTCATTTTTGCCAACGCATATGGTCCAGGAGAAACCTCTCAGATCTATTGGACCATGGATGGCGTGATCGTCGGTCAAGGTTTAAGTATGGTCTACACGCTATGTGAAACAGCTGACTACGAACTCTGTATCCAAGTCATCGGTCCAGATTGTGAAGAGACCTACTGTGAAGAGTTTTATGCGCAGGGTCTTTGCAACAACTGTCCGACCGACATTGAGTACACAGCCATTGGTTGTCAGCACTTGATGTTTCAGCTATATCCCGGACCGCTGGAAGAAGCTGTCTACTGGGATTTTGGCGACGGAGAGCAGATATATACCTCCGATGGTTCGGTCGAGCATTTCTATGATGAGGCAGGATCTTATGTGGTTTACGCCCACTATGACGATCCCAATTGTCCTGATGCAGAAGAGATTGCCATTGTAGTTGATGTTCCTGAATGTCAGCCTTGCCCTAGTTACATGAATACGGAATGGATCACCTGTGATTCGATGTATTTCTATTTGGGAGATATTGCTGCCGATTCTGTTTTTTGGGAGTTTGGTGACGGACAGGTTGAAACAACACTTGACTACGCAACCGCTCACTTGTTCGACATAGATAGCTATTATGAGATCTGCGCTTATATCATGGGCGGACCGTGTGACGGGCAGGAAGTATGTGCTGGAGTGGATGCCTTTTGCTATGATGAATGTGATGCGTCATTTTCGGTTTACGAATTTGGACCGGGACTGTATGAAGTAATTCCCAATAGCTCAAATACCGAATCGGAGTATTCGTGGTATGTAGATGGTGTTTTTTACGGTGCAGGCTATTTCTATACGCTCGCATTAACGGAGCCAGGCTACCATGAAGTTTGCCTGTATGTCCAGAATTCATGGTGCGAAGAAGAGTTTTGCATCGATTTGTATGTTCAGGGTTTCGATTGTTTTACTGAAATTGTTGCCGATGAAATTGCACCATACTACTTTGAATTCTCACCAACAATGGGCTGTGATGGAGGATATTACTACTCGTGGTATCTAGATGGAATCTATTATTCCAACGAATGTGTATTAACGACGGCCGTGCTTGAAGCAGGCTGGCACTCGGCGTGTTTGGAGATTGAAGGCAATGGTTGCTTTTATCAAACTTGTTACGAATTCTTCGTCCCTCTATTAAGCTGTCCGACAGAAATTTACATGGATCAGGGCACCGAATGTGGAGCATATTTCTTTGAATTTATCGAGGTGCTTGACCCTACTATTTATATTGGGTGGACGGTAGACGGACAAGAATATAGCTCAGGCGCGTGGACTGAAATGTACTTAGAGGAAGGAGTACATATCGTGTGCGCCGAGGTATTGCAAGGTCCGGAGGAATGCATAGGTCAATACGCCTGCATTACGGTCGAGGTTCCTCCATGCGAGATTGAATGTGAGTCATTGTTTGAAGTAGTTTACACCGAAATTCCAGGTTGGGTAGAATTTGAGAATACCTCTACGTGGACAGGAAATCCAATCTTCTGCTGGTATGTCAATGATGTCTTTTCAGGATTGAACGAAGACTTCGGGTATCAATTCACAACCAATGGAACCTATGAGATTTGCCTACAAGTGATCACTGAGTATTGCGAGGATTGGTACTGCTTCACCATCGTGATTGACGAGTTTGACGAAAATTGCCCGACCTCATTATCATACAATAATCTCGATTGCAACAGCTTTTTCTTTGTGCTAGATACAGAAGAATGGGTGTTCTGGGATTTCGGCGATGGCAATACGCAATGGGCAAGCGGTCCTGTTGACCACAACTTCGGATGGGCAGGTACATTCACCGTGTGCGCATGGACCATTGGAGATGATTGTCCGAATGGAACGGAGGTTTGCACAGAGATATTCGTAAGCGAAGATTGTTTCGTCGATTGCGAAGCGAGTTTCGAAGTTGATCCAATTGAAGGCAACCCGGGAACCTACGATTTCCCAAATACATCGGAATATTCAGGTGGTACGCCTATCTATTGCTGGTACATCAATGGCGAGTTGATCGTCATTTCTGAAGACTTCTCATACTCATTTGGCGAACTAGGAACCTATGAAGTGTGCCTACTACTTACAACAGGTGATTGCGAGTCATGGTACTGCGAAACAATCGTAGTCGAGGAAGTGTGCGACCCATGTACAGTGACCGTTGAAACAACGAATTATGGAGGCTGCCAATACGGATTCTCTGCTAGCCTACCCTACGAAGATGCCGAGATAACATGGCTTATTTCCAATGGAGTGACGATGACTGGTGCCGAAACATCTTATGTATTCAACGATCCAGGGGTCTATACGATATGTGCGATGGCGACAAGCGCAAATTGCCCAGGTGGTGCGTCACATTGTTTCGTACTTGAAGTGAATTGTGAGTTTGAATGTGAAGCCAATTTCGACTACTATGTAGGACCAGACGGCTATGTTGAATTCTATAACAACAGTTCTTGGAATACATCAGCTAGCTTCTTCTGGGATTATGGCGATGGAACGTCATCTCAAATTTTTGACGAAGGCCATTTCTACGAGCCTGGTTCGTACGAAGTATGCTTGCTTCTCGAAAATGAGTACTGTTCGGATTCGATCTGCTATACTATCTATGTCCCTGGAAACGCATGTCCTACGGCAATAATTTGTGACCCATTGGATTGCGGAGCTTACTCATTCTGGGTGCCAGGATATGAAGATATAGACTTGTTTTGGGATTTTGGAAATGGGATCTCTTATTGGGGAACTGGATTCCAAAATATGCAATTTGAAACAGGATCTTACGTCGTGTGCGTCATGGCAGATGGGTGCGAGACTATTTGTCAAACACTTTTCGTAGAACCTTGCGAAGGCGAATGTCCTACTGAGTTCTCTTGTGAACCACTCGATTGCGGTTGGTCCGATTTCTGGATTCCTGGATACGAGAATGCATCGGTATTCTGGAACTTTGGCGATGGAACATCTGAACAATCCAGTGGACTTATTGAGCACTATTTCGAACCAGGATACTACACTGTATGTGCTTATATCGAAGGCTGTGAAACAATGTGTCAAGAAATACAGATTCTTCCTTGCAATGAATGCGAAATTGTCGCCACCTATACTGTAGTGGAAAACTGTGGCGTAATGCTTACGGCATCGGTTGATGCTCCAGATGCATTCATATCATGGTACATCGCATCTGAAGATGTTTGGCTTGATGGGAATGATGTTGTCTACAATTTCCCTTCCAACGGAGCATATAACGTTTCGGTATTTATGTTGAGTGAAGAATGGCAATGTGAAGCTTCTTTGGACCTAGTTGTGGATGTTTACTGCAACGAGTGTTACGACGAAATTGTAGTCACCGAATACCAATGTCCTGAATTCAACTTCTGGATTCCTGGGGCGAATAATTTCGAAACTTACTGGACTTTTGGTGATGGAACATGGGACAATGGAAACAGCATCGATCATGCCTTCCCTGGAAATGGGGTGTATGAGGTGTGCGCCGAGTACTACTCAGACGAATGCCAAATGTGGAACTATATCTGCGAAACCATCGAAGTGACTGGCTGTGATATTGACTGTGAAGTTGAAATGAGCTGGGATTATAATGATGGTGTATTGACAGTTTTCGCCACAAGCAATATTCCAGATGTAGAATACGTATGGAGCGGTCCAGATGGACCTTTGTATGGCAATCCTGTGTCGTTCAATGTCGAGTTTGAAAATTCAAGCTATGATTTCTGTGTTGAAGCTATCGGAGGAGAATGCGACGCCTATGATTGTGAAGTGATTTGGATCGAAGGTTTCGATTGCTATGCCAATTTCGACGTAGTGGTTCTAGACGATCAAACGGTCCAAGTATTCAACAATAGCACATTTGCCGATGGTCTGGACTATGTATGGTCTCTGAACGGACAAGTCATTTGGGATGATTACAATTTATACCTGGACTTCTTGCCGGCCGATGAGTATGTTCTGTGCCTGGATGTCATGCAAGTGGATGGCGAGTACGCATGTACATATTGTGAAGACTTTACAGTAGGTGAGGATACAGGCTGCGCCCAAATGAATCTTTGGGTTGAATGTCTGCAAATGTGGGATGCCGAAGGAACAGTTGAATACGAGATCTTCCAAGATCAGGATTTTGTCCTAGGTGGTGGATGGGATCTTAGTGATCTAGAATATTTCGCTAGCGACTCTTTCTGCCTCGAAGATGGTTGTTATTCTGCAACTTTCTATGCGACCGGTGACATCATCGAATACCTTTTCTTTATCAACCTATACGCACCAGATGACGCGATACAGGTGATCAATCAAACACTAGATTGGGAGAATGGAACAATCACGATCGAGTTCGGAGTGAATTCTGAATGTTCAACTCAGATAGACGAAGTAGCAGCCGATCAATTCGCGATGTACCCAAATCCTGCATCCGATCAAGTGCAACTACGAATTCCAACAGGATCAAATGTCAACGTTCTTGATCTGACTGGAAAGTTAATTTATGAAACAAAATCTAGCAGCGAGATGACTACTCTCGATGTAAGCAACTTTAGCGGAGGTCTGTATTTGGTTACAGTCCGGCACGGGGGCAAAGCATGGACTCAACGGTTAGAAGTCCTGCGATAAAAATTTGCGCAGTGCATATTAAAAGCCCTTCTGGTAAAGACTAGAAGGGCTTTTTTAATTCGGATTAATTAATTCAAATTGGAGAATTGGTAGGCCTAAATCATATCTTAGCTCCAACAAAAATCATCTACGTGCGAAATTACACTCTTATCTCCAGCTTGCTTCTAACTGCTCTCGCGGTGGCTTTCATGAGCTCGTGTAAACCCAAAACCGAGACGATCATCGAGACCGTAGTACAAGTTGATACGGTCGAGGTGTTTTTCCATAAATCTGCCACCACTTTTATCCTTGTCCGCCACGCCGAAACAACCGAAGTCGAAGACAATCCCAGTCTGAGCGCCGATGGCAAGGCGAGAGCGCAATTTTTAAGTGAGATGCTATCGGATGTGGATTTGCTTTCTGTCTATGCGACCGATTACAACCGAACGCAGCAAACAGCTCAAGTCACGGCCGATGCGCAGGGGGTGCCCCTGATCAATTACGACCCCGAAGCTCAAGTGGCCCTTGCCGAGGAGATTCTAGCTTTGAACAATGAAACAGTCCTTGTGGTGGGCCATTCCAATACGGTGCCTGAGTTGCTCAATATCCTCACCGATTCCGATCACTATGAGGACTTCGAAGAAGATGAATTCGACAATTTATTCATCGTTCATGCGGCAGAATTGGGCAATGCCGAAGTTGTCCACCTTAAATATTGAGTGAACTCCTGGCCGAGGGTCAAACCCAAAACCTAGGCTTTCCCTAGTGAAAGTGACACATTCTCCTAGCATTTAAGCCATTGGAACATTCAAAAAAAGACCTATGTTTTGTCGAACTATCTGCCATCGCGGAGGGGTACTCAATTCCTACCCGATTTTCGTCTCCTTTCAATCTTAGCCCACACCCCCTAGCCATCGAGGCCGCCAGCCAATTGCAATCCAGACTGAAAAATTACTTTGCTGGAAAACACAATTTCGGACTTGATCAAGCCGCCGACTTACCAGTGATCGGGAAAATGTTCGGTGTATTAGTTGTTGAGTTCGAAGGGAAGGTCGGCTATCTCTCGGCATTTTCGGGGAAAGTAGCCTCTACCAATGACCATCCCGGATTTGTTCCACCCATCTTCAATTTATTGGCAAGCGATGGTTTTTTAAATGAAGGAATGGAGGAACTGGGTCGCATGGGCACACAGATTGAAGAACTCGAAAATCAAGACGAAGCCCCAAATCTTCCAGAAATCAAAGCATTAAAATTGGCCCGAAAGAATCACTCTATTCAACTGCAAAACAAGATTTTCGACCACTACGAATTGCTCAATTGCCAAGGCGACACCAAAAATATTCGCTCCATCTTCCAGTCGCTCGGACATAAAAACCCACCTTCAGGAGCAGGGGAGTGTGCTGGACCAAAATTGCTGCAATACGCCTTTACCCACAACATGAAACCCCTCGCCATGGCCGAATTCTGGTGGGGAGCCTCGCCAAAATCTGTTTTTTGGAAACACCGCAATTTCTACCCAAGCTGCAAAGAAAAGTGCGAGCCTATTCTGGGATTTATGCTGCAAGGAATCGAAGTCGTGGAGTAGTTTTTTAACCAGCGACAAGCGCAAATGGATCACTTCAGAAGAAAAATAAAAGCCAATCCCTTTTTTGTAGAGTGAAATTCAATCTTTCACAGAACTGAGCCTGTAGAGGTCCAATCTCTAAGACAGCCGAGCCGTTTTCGAAATTGAAAATGGAAAATTCAAAATGATAAATTGGGTTGATCCTTTTAGTGACTTTTCTGGGCCAGGAGAGTTTTTTTCGACTCGTTGTTCTCTTTTCACAGCCCGGTCTTTTCTAAATTATAAATGGAAAATTCAAAATGATAAATTGGGTTGATCCTTTTAGTGACTTTTCTGGTTGTGATGAGCTTTTATCGACTAGTCGTTTACTTTTGACAGCCCGGTACTTTCTAAATTGTAAATTGAAAATTCAGAATGAAAAATTGGGTTGATCCTTTGGGTGACTTTTCTGGTTGAGATGAGCTTTTGTCGACTAGTCGTTCACTTTTGACAGCCAGGATCTCGTGGAGGCCCCATCTCTATAACAGCAAGTGCCTGAACAAGTAACCGACCCAGTATGGGTCGCATCTTTATAACTGCAGGTCGAAGATACAACCTGACCCTGTAGGGGTCACACCTACCACTGATAGTTAGTCTTAATCCTTCACTTTCTGTCACTTTTGCTTGATCAAAAGTAACCAAAAATCAAGGCTGGGGTTTTTCAAATTATAAATTGAAAATTCAAAATGAAAAATTGGGTTGATCCTTTTGGTGACTTTTCTGGGCCAGGAGAGTTTTTTTCGACTGGTTGTTCTCTTTTCAGAGCCCTGATCTGGTGGAGGTCCCATCTTTATAACAGCAAGTGCCTGAACAAGTAACCGACCCAGTATGGGTCGCATCTTTATAACTGCAGGTCGAAGATACAACCTGACCCAGTATGGGTCACACCTACCACTGATAGTTACTCTTAATTTTCACTTTCCGTCACTTTTGCTTGATCAGTCTCGACGACGAAACTTGACATTTATTCGAAATGTGATATGCACTCCAGTTTCTTTGCTCGACTGCCTCTTTAAATCATGTCGTCAAAATGAGGTCATTGAGCAAAGCGCTCAGATAGTATTTTACATCTTGACAAGTAGTTGAAGCGCGACGTCGAAATGAGTCAACACGAATCTTATTCAAAGGCCGGTCCCTTTTTGTAGAGTGAAATTCAGTCTTCCACAGAATGGACCTCGTAGAGTTCCCATATATGTACCCCCAAGTCTAAAACATTCTATAAACATGAACCGCCAACCCAATTTTCCATTTATAATTTCAAAAAAAAGGGGCCCCAAGTTTTCACCTGAAGCCCTCAATTCTATTTTGGTCGAAATGTCTTACTTAAAAGCATTCTCCCCCGTCACGTCCATTCCTGTAATCAACAGGTGAATGTCGTGTGTTCCTTCGTAGGTGATGACCGATTCCAAGTTCATCATGTGGCGCATGATGGGGTACTCATTGGTGATTCCCATCGCGCCATGAATTTGTCTTGCCTCACGAGCGATGTGCAATGCCATATCTACGTTGTTACGCTTCGCCATAGATATTTGCGCGCTAGTCGCTGTTCCAGCCTCTCTTAATTGTCCTAGACGGAAAGTCAACAACTGAGCTTTGGTGATTTCAGTGATCATCTCAGCTAGTTTCTTCTGTTGTAGTTGGAACGCAGCAATCGGTCGGTCAAACTGAGTTCTTTCCTTTGAATAACGCAATGCGCTATCATAACAGTCCAAAGCCGAACCAATAGCACCCCAAGCAATTCCGAATCGAGCCGAATCCAAGCAGCTCAACGGAGCTCCAAGTCCTGAACGTCCTGGAAGAATATTGGCCTTAGGTACACGTACGTTGTCAAATACAAGCTCACCTGTATCAGATGCTCTTAGTGACCATTTTCCGTGCATAGTAGGAGTAGTGAATCCTTCCATACCGCGCTCTACAACCATACCGTGAATACGTCCTTCTTCGCTCTTCGCCCATATCACTGCGATATCCGCAAATGGAGCATTCGAGATCCACATCTTCGCGCCGTTCAAGATAACGTGGTCACCGTCATCTTTGAAGTTGCTTACCATTCCCGCAGGATTGGAGCCGTGGTCAGGTTCGGTCAGACCGAAACAGCCGATCATGTCACCTGAAGCCAACTTGGGCAGGTACTTTTGCTTTTGCTCTTCTGATCCGTACTTCCAGATTGGATACATGACCAACGAACTTTGCACAGATGCCGTAGACCGCAATCCACTGTCGCAACGCTCAAGCTCTTGCATGATTAATCCGTAGCTTATTTGATCGAGGCCAGCTCCACCGTATTCAACAGGAATGTACGGTCCGAATGCACCTACATCGGCTAGTCCTTTGATTAGATTTCTAGGGAATACTCCCTTCTCGAAGGCGTCTTCGATAACTGGAGAAACTTCCTTTTTTACCCATGCTCTTGCAGCATCTCGAACGAGCTTGTGCTCATCGGTGAGCAAGTCGTCCATCATATAATAATCGTGTCCCTGGTATTGATCAGTTCGCATATGTCTCTAATTTGGAGCGCAAAATTAAGGCTTTCTCAAAACAGGCGGCCTATTTTCTGCCAAAATCGGCAGGAATTTCCCCCCATGCCTTTGTTTCCCACTTCAATATGGGATTGGTGTACGTATTTTCATGCAGCCACTTGACCGCTCGATCGAGCAATTGCTGCAATTTTGGATTTTCTGAAGACGTTTTAATGCGTTTTTCCTTGACCCATTTCATCGCCACGCGGGAGTCGGAATAGATGGGAAGATCGCTTCGAGATTTTTGCAAATAAGCCAGGGCGTGAACCAAGCCCAAAAACTCCCCAATGTTATTCGTGCCTTTGGCGTACGGACCTTGATGAAAAATTTGCGTGCCCGAATCGGTTATGACTCCACGGTACTCGCAGTCTCCAGTTTTTCCGTTGCAGGCGGCGTCGACACAGATTGATAGCATATTGGGTGTCCCGATCCGCTTTTTCTCGGCATCGGTGAGATCTCGGGTCTTTTTGAACGACCTTCCAGCAAATGCTTCGGGTCCTTCTTTCCATGCCTGTTCGGCCAAATCCTTGCTTCCGAACGACTTGTATTTTGGATGTTGCGCGCCTCGAATTTGTGCCGAAGCCTCGGCCCAATTGTCGTAAATCCCAGGTGTTTTGCCTTGCCATACAACGTAATACATCGTTTTGCTCTTGCTCGAACTGGACTTGACAGCCGATGGATTGGCGAAGGCAGCTTTGGCGTCAGACAAGGATCCAAACGACTTGAAGAGTGCGCCGGCAAAGCCATTGATCTGCTGCTGGCATTCACTCCAGGAATTGTAAACTCCCGGCTTGTGCCCTTCCCATACGACGTAATATTTTTTTGACTTGGCCATGCTAGCGCGAAGCTATTAAAATAGCACTTGAATGTTTGAAGTAAATAACTTGACCGCAATGGCCAATAGGATTACACCAAAAACCTTTTGCAGAATGGCGATTCCTCCATCGCCCAGAAGTCTTTCCAATCGCGGTGAATTTCTCAATACGAGGTAAACCAGGACCATGTTGATCACAATGGCGATAAGGATATTTATCATCTCAAATTCCGAGCGCAGCGAGATGATTGTAGTCATACTTCCGGCACCTGCAATCAAGGGAAATGCAATTGGAACAATCGACGCAGTTTTCGACATGGTGGCACTTTGTTTGAATAAATTTACCCCAAGAATCATCTCGAGTGCGATGAAGAACAACACAAAAGCACCAGCTACGGCAAATTCAGCGACACCAATTCCGAAGATCCCAATGAGCGGCTCACCTACCAGAAGAAACAAAGCCATGATAGCAAAAGATACCAGCGTAGCCTTCAAGGAGTGAATTTCACCGGCTTTTTGCTTGACGTCAATGATAATAGGCAAGGAGCCTACAATATCGATAACGGCAAACATAATGATGGAAACTTTTAATATTTCCGGAAAGGAGAATTGCATAACTATGGAGTTGGTGTGATGGTTAATTGATGAAATTATAAAATTTGCGCTTGTCGTAAACGCTATGGAAATCAGACTATCAAGTTTCTATGAACAGATGAGCTTTTCGACGACTTTGGCGTAGTTCTTATGTTCCAATACGAGGACTTTTCGACCGATTTCTTCGGGGCTATCGGTGTCGAGCAGGGCTACTTTGTCTTGAAATATAATTCCGCCTTCGTCGTATTTTTCGTTGACCCAGTGAACGGTCATCCCACTTTCAAGTTCGCCAGCTGCCTTTACCGCTTCATGCACGTGATGTCCATACATGCCTTTTCCTCCGTGTTTGGGGAGCAAACTAGGATGAATATTCACGATTTTCCCTCGGAAAGTTTCGATAAAAGCTGGTGGGATGAACCAAAGGAAACCTGCGAGAACAACGAGATCAATTTTTTCTTGGATCAACAATTGGGCAAAGCGATCACTTTCGTAGAAATCGGCACGCGTGAGGTGCTTGCATTCCAGTCCGTAGGCAGCAGCTTTGGCGTATACACCGGCCTCTTTTCTATTGCAGGCCACCATAGAAACCTCAGCACAATCTGTTTGCTCAAAATGTCTCATCAGTTGCTCGGCGTTACTTCCGCCACCAGAAGCCAGTATAGCAATTTTCTTTGTCAACCCTTAAATTTTTTGCAAAAGTACTGCTCCCTTAAGAATCATTGGCCAAAGCTTGGAACTATTTTGTGTTTGTTACGTAATTTGTGAGCAATGAACACCCGAACAATACTCTTTACCCTGCTATGCATTTGCCTTGTGCATAAAGCAAATGCTCAATGTGGTACTACTGGAGATACCCTCGTAGTTGAAACAGTTGATGAACTCCTTGCTTTGTCTTCGTGCGATTCGATTCGTGGTTCCCTTTACATTCACCAGTGGGACATTTCAGATCTTGAGCCTTTGGCAAATCTTTCTTTCATCGAAGAGGATTTTATTTTATCCGAAAATATTTCGCTGCTGAATATTCACGATTTGAGTAATCTGACGTGGATTGGAGGCAGCTTGCGTATTGAAACGAACTTTACCTTGGCTTCGCTGGAAGGCTTGGAAGGACTGGAATACCTGGGTGGAAACTTGATTTTAGATGGAAATATCACCCTCGAGACAGTCGCGGCCTTTGGTGGTTTGACCGAACTTCACGGGGATTTGATTGTCACCGAAAACCACGTCTTAGACGATTTTAGCGGTCTGCACAATGTTGAGTCCATCAACGGCAATGTCATTCTGAACAACTTGAATTTGGTCCTTTCCGATCTTACCGGTTTAAACTCCCTAACATCGATTGAAGGAGGTCTGTTTGTCAGTCTGCCAGCCCTCACCACCCTCAGCGGATTAGAGAATCTCAGTTATGTGATGGGTGATCTTGAATTGAGCAATATGGATTTATTGGCCAATGTTGATGAGCTCGTGAGTTTGATGGCTGTGGGAGGAACGTTGAATATTCATCACAACAGTAGTTTGGTAAATATTGACGGCATTCAATCGCTGGAGTCGGTCGGACAAAATTTGGCGATACACGACAATGAAGCCTTATCGATGTGTTGTGGAGTCCTTCCTGTGTTGCTGGAAAATGGTGTGGTTGGAACTGTAAATATTAGCAACAACAATACGGGATGCAATGGTACGGAAGAGATAGAATTGGCTTGCGCTGAATTTATCGATGACGTGGCCAATTTGGAGCTCGAATTTATTTGCAATACCTCGAGGCGGGAGATTCGATTCCGGGCCAATGATGATGCCGTTTATTACTTGTGGAGTTTGTCTGGAGCAGAACTAGCTTCAGGTGTATGCAAGCCATTTGAGACGACCACTATTTCGATTCCAGTTTCTGGACTTCATGGTTTATCGGTGCACTCTGGAAGCGATGTTATCGTTCGGAGGTTTGCCGTTTATTGATTGATACTGGCTTTCATTTCAAGGCTCACTTCGTGCATGACGGCCGACAACGTATTGATTTTATCACCTAGATTGTCGGTAGTTCCTTCATGTGAGTATTCCTCAATCATGCGCACCACATTCTTCAATTCTTTGATCTCAAATAGGTCGATGTTTGGCTTGATTTTATGAGCCAGGTGATGGACTTCTTGCAAGTTGCCTTGTTCGAAACGCTCGACGAGTTCGGCAATGTCCAGGTGAAATTGTTTTAGAAAAATCTCGACGGTTCGATGTACAAAATGTGTTTCGCCCTGATACATTTTTAGCAGGCGATCGAGCGAAAATCGAGCTACGGTTTTTTCTTGTTTCGTTTTGGATTTTGCCGCCTTCTTCGAAGGTTCATTTTTTCCAGAAAGTGCAATGATCTTCGCATAGAGCTCTTCTTGATCAAAGGGTTTCGAAACATAATCGGTCATGCCAGCTTGGAGACATTTGTCCTTTTCTCCTTTGATCGCATTGGCTGTGAGCGCTATGATTGGCAACTTGAGTTTGAGGTCTTTGCGGATAATTTCGGTTGCTTGAATACCATCCATTTCGGGCATTTGCATGTCCATAAGGATGAGGTCAAAGGTATTTTTGGACAAGGCTTCAAGCGCCTCTCTTCCATTTGTACTTGTCTCGATTACAGCGTTCCATTTTTTCAAGATAGTAACTGCCAAAAACTGATTGATCTCGTTGTCTTCTACCAATAAGATTCTTGTTCCGTTCAAGTCTTTGCGCTCGTGACTTGTCTTGTTGGCGGTTACAATTTCTTCCCCGTGCTTCATGTGTATTGTGAAGCTAAAAGTTGAACCAACTCCTTTGGTACTCACGACGTCAAAGGTTCCTCCGAAAAGCTCCACGAGTTGTTTGGCTATGGCTAGTCCGAGGCCTGTTCCACCGTATTTTCGTGTGATGGTTTCATCCTCCTGGGTAAAGCTTTGAAAAACACTTTTTAATTTGTCGGTATCGATACCTACGCCAGTGTCCTTGACGGAAAATTGAATTTTGTCGGCGCTTTTCTCCGTCTCAATGAGGTCCATAAAAACGTCGACACCCCCTGTAGAAGTGAACTTGATTGCATTGCTCACTAGATTGGTCAATATTTGGCTCAATCGAGTGGGGTCTCCCTTCAAATATCTTTGAATTTTGGGGTCTCTTTTACAATGTAAGTAGATACCTTTTTCTTCGGCCTTGTACGATAACGACTGTTGGAGGGAATTGAGCACGGCGTCAATGTCCAAGTCGATTGTTTCGATGGTAAACTTACCAGCATTGATTTTGGACATGTCCAGGACGTCGTTGATAATCACCATGAGTCCGTGGGCAGAGGTATTGATTGCGCTCAAGTATTGTTGCTGGGTGTTGTTGAGAGGAGTCTCGCTTATCAATCGCGACATACCCAAAATGGCATTCATGGGTGTCCTGATTTCGTGCGAAATATTGGCGAGAAAGAGTTCCTTACTTTTTAAAAGAGCTTCGGCTTCTGCTTTGGCCGATTCTAAATCGGATTCAATTTGTTTTCGGTGCGAAATATCAAAGTGGATGCCCAGCGCACCGGTAAATTCCTTGTGTTCGTTGAAAATGGGAGCTCCTGAAACGATTACCCACATGGGTTCACCGTTCTTCTTTTTCAATTGAATTTCGTAGACCCCGTATTCTCCTTTGCGCCGGGACTCTTCTTGTTCCAGCATGATTTTTTCCGACTGTCGGTTGACGAGAATGGACTTCGGATCTTTTCCAACCAGGTCTTTGGCTTTGTAACCTGTAAGCTTGAGAAATCGAGGGTAGGCTAGGACAATTTTTCCTTCGGCATCAGTTTCGAGCATACCGAGATCCATGTTTTCGATGATGCCTCGGTATTTTTCTTCGGAAGCGGTAATTTGAGCTTCGGCTAATTTTCGTTGTTCGATGGCTTCCTGCAGCAGGTCGGCCATTTTGAGCAAATCCTGGTCGTCGAAAATGACTTCAGAATTGGCCATAGACTGCAGGGATTCTTTTAGGGCATTGATGAGAATTTTCTGCTTTTTACTCTCGTCAAGTAACTTTTTATTCGATACAGTAAGCTCTTTAGAAGAAATCTCCATGGTCCTTTCGATCAAGCTTCGATCGCTTTCGTGGTGAATGTAGGACTGATTTACGGCCGCAAGAAAGGGTAGTAACTCTTCGGGAATGTTTTCAGGATCCCCGAAGAATTTTCTGAGTTGTCTTTTTAGTAGCCTATGTTGCTCGGGCATTAGTTTTCTGAATAGGTTGTGATGGTCATCGTTTGATTGTGCAATGAACAGGCAACACTGGACATAACTGGAGATATCTCTCCGTTGGAATAAAACCCGGTGTAAATGACGTCATCGCCGAAAATTTCTTTGACAGATTCGACTTCTTCCTCAATACGTTGGTCGAGGACGATCTTCCTTCCGATGCATGAGATCATCAGAACAAAGGATGGATTCGCATCCGTAAGCCCTTCCATCGAATCTTCCGCTGCATTGGCAGCTCCGTCGATGAGTCGGTCAAAGTTGGCCATCATTAGTCGGACTTCAGCATTTTCGGGTAAGTCGCCAGCAAAAGTCATCGAGCCCTCCTCTTCATCAATCGAAAGTATTGTTCTTACCAATTGCGATCCGTCATCTTGGTACAGACTGAGCGGGAATAGAAGAGCCGATCCAGGTAGTTCAGCGGCCTTGTCTCCTAAGTACTTCTTATATAGACTTAAGGCATTCTGACCGTCAAGTTCGTAGAGCACATTGCCCTTCGATTTAGTTACTGTTCGAATAGGTCCGAATTCGTCCCATCCTCCTTTTGATCCATGTCCGATAGTGAGGCTGTTGCCGTAGTGCCCTATGGCAACAATTTTCCCTGATTCAGGAGCTTTGTCAAGTCCGACATAAGTCTTGGTGAAACGGCCAGCATCTGCTGCCAATCCGCCCGTAACGACTATGTTCTTGGGTAGATTTTTATTGATTCCCGCGACTAATTTATCGCCATTCACCATACTGCCATCAGAGATGACTAAGATATGGCTCAAATCGTCCTTGAGTAGCTGGTCTTGGATGGCCTTTCCGCACTGGTAACTATCCTCGTAATCTGCTACATTGATTTCGATGAATTCGAGTTTGGTTTTTTCGTAGAAAATAGCCGTTGCGGTGATCGATTCATCTTGAACGCGATCGTCGATGATTTCGCCAGCGGTGGAGCCGCAGACGATATGTGCGTTGGGATACTTCGACTTTAGTTCGGCAAATCGATCGGGTTTGTGAACTTCATCTATACCTCCGAAGCACAGTACAAAATTTGCTGATTCTTTTAAGCCTGCATCTTTTTCAACGCTCCAGCCTTTCGCGGCGTTCCACGATAATTGTTCAACTTTCATAGTTAGATTTCTTTATTCTTAATCATCCGATAGATGGTGGACTTTCCTATGTCGAGTTTCTTGGCAACGAGTACAACATTTTGGTCGTACTTATCCAAGAAATGCCTGATTATCTGGATGGTATAGTGCTTGAGTGAGTGCTCGGAGATTAAAAAGTCTGATGTGCCTGTGACCGCATTGAAAGACACATGTTCTGCTTCAATAGACCCATTCGAGCACATGACGGCTGCCAATTCGACTACCGCTTTTAATTCGCGCACATTTCCCGGGTAAGTATATTCCCGAAGCTTGGCCTTGGCGGGGCTTGTTAGCTTCAATTTGTTGGTTTGATTGCTTTTCGCGAATTCGGCCAGAAAATATTCGGCGAGCACGATTACATCATTTCCTCGATCGCGTAATGGCGGAATTTCGATTGGCAATCCGAGCAATCGGTAGTAAAGGTCGCTTCTAAAAGCATTTTTCTGGACGAGATCACCCAGGTTTTGATGCGTTGCAACAATAATGCGGACATCGAATGGGATTACCTCGTTGCTTCCAACAGGAGTGATTTCTCTTTCTTGTATGGCTCTCAGAAGCTTCGCCTGCATGGCTAAATCCATTTCGCCTATCTCATCTAAGAACAAAGTTCCCTTATGCGCCTGGAGAAACTTACCAGTTCGCGCCGATTCAGCACCAGTAAATGCACCTTTGGCATGACCAAAGAGTTCGCTTTCGATCAATTCAGAAGGAATAGCGGCAGCATTGACAGCCACAAAAGGTTGTTTTGCTCTTGAGGAGTTGTAGTGAATTGCCTTGGCTACAACTTCCTTTCCTGTTCCCGTCTCGCCGGTGAGGGATACCGTAATATTGGAATTGCACGCTTTTTCCATCAAGGATTTGACCTTGTTGAGGAGCGGACTTTGCCCAATGAGGTTTTTGAATTGGTATTTTACTCCGATTTCTTCTCTGAGCTGGTCGATTTCACGTTCCAGATTGAGCTTTTCACGGATGTTTTTCACACTATTCCAGAGGCGGTCTTTTGCCTCATCGTCTTTGACAATGTAGTCATAGACACCCTCGCGCAAAAGATTTACGGCCGTGGAAACGTCGTTTTGGCCAGAGACCATGACTACGGGAAGGGACGGACTGTATTCCTTGATCTTTCGAAGAACTTGGTCGCCCGACATGTCTTGCAATGAATAATCCAGCGTAACCAAATCAGGATTCCGATGAAGATTGGCGAGAAACTCCTTAGCCGTGGTGAATCTTTCAACTTCGTATTCGGGATTTAGGTTCAGCAAATATTCAAGCACTTCTCCGTACCACACGTCATCTTCGACTATAAATACTTTAAAGGGATTGGACATTTTTCGTTTGATAAATTTTCAGTTTGAGTCAAATGTAATCATGCTTCTCACGGTAGAAGTAAGAAGCATCGATAGTTAGGCTGTAAGAATGTTCTTACTTTCAAAAGATACAGTTTTCCATTTGCGCTTGTCGCTTCCTATTGTATTATTTCCATGACTCTTGAAAAGACAGCTGTCACACGTTCCAAAATGGGTGTGGATTTATGACGAAAACATGATAATAGTATAAAATTACTTACACATGCAACCAAAATACAAAAGCGGATGTCTTGATAATACGAACGCAACGAAAAATGGAAACCTATGAAATTTAAAAATCAAAAAGGATCCAAGAAGCAAACCGGAGTAGGCGACATCTACAATTTTTCTGGTCCACTTTGGGAAAGATATTACCAAGAGACTAGGAAGAAAGTACGTTTCCCGCGCGGGTATAAGGATGTATCGATCTACGATTGAGAATTCTGATGTGTTCTTTTAAAGCAACTGAGGCTCCGGAATCTTTAGCGGGATGAACAACCGGAAATGCTTTATTGTGAAGATTCGTTAAGGATTGTAATTGTAATCACAAGAAGAGTTTTACCTCACAAAGCAAAGCGGCTGCTTCGATTTCTCGGAGCAGCCGCTTTAGTTTTATAGTCAGATCTTAAATTTAGAATTCAACCCGTGTATGTCGGGCATTGATTTGGTCAACCATGTCGTTGTACAAGTCATTCATCGCTTCCAATCGTTCGATCATCTTGGCCGTTTCTGGGTCATTGGGTTTGTAGAAATTATTGATACGTACCAATCTTTCTGAAACACTCAATTTCAACTCTATATCCGAGGCAATTTGAATCGCGTACTCAGGTTCTAGCGAAGAGAAATAATTGAGATCATCCTCAAATAATTCGAACAATCGGTCGCCGACCTTGTCTCCCAGGCGCTGTGCCTCCAGTTGCTTTTCTGGTGAAAGGGTAGAAGGCTTAGGATCCGCTACCATGGATGTATCCATAGGTCCCAATGCGTAAAGTGATTCAATAATTGGCAACATTACACGATCATACGGCACGTTTACCTCGGGCATCACTTCGATACACTTATTGAGCACATTGAGCGCTTTTTCCTCTTTGTTCTCCTTGATGAGTTGCTCGGCAAGATTCGAACATTGAAGACGGAGGTTGGTAGTCATACGACGGTTGTTCTCGTCCATGTAAATCCCTGTTGTATCATCCATGTTACCCCATTGGAATTTTTCCATGACATTGATATACATCAAATCCGTTGCGATCGTTCCGAGAACATTCGGGTTCTGGTTGGGTGGCGACTTGATAGGAACCAAACGATAAGCCAATCCTTCCAATTGGAAGTAGTCTGTCATTCCTATGTAAGCATCCATTCCAGTCGTAACCGCAAAGTAAATCGGTCGGTCCCAGTTGTTGTTGCGCAGTAGGTCGAGTACAAGAAGTGTGTTTTTGTAAACTACGTTTTTCGGATTGCCTTTTCCATCGGTCAAGGTCCATTCAATCGCCTTCACAATTTTAGCTGAGTCGGCTTCAGAAACAGTCCCATTGGCAATAACTTTGGCCGAATCAACAGGAATACTGAATTTGTTCGAAGGAAGGTATTGAATGGGTTTTCCTGTACCTATCTTGAATGATTTCTCGTCATCCAAGCAAATTTCCATCGCACGGTTTAGGTCGATGTAGGCATCGTTCTTATTCAATGAGTTATCGAGGTACACGTAATCGCGCACACCTTGGCGGTATTTCTGCTCACGCATGCTAAAAGGAACAGGATCTGAATTGTAAGCTTTGCGCTTCATTTGATCGATGTACCAGTCGGTATTCAAAAGAGAAAGGTTTACCACACGCACATCCGTTCGGTATCCCTCAACCTCTTGCACGTACCACAAAGGGAAGGTGTCATTATCACCGTTGGTGAAGAGGATGGAATTGGGCTCAAGTGTGTCCAAATAGTTCTTGGCAAAATCGACACCTGTTCTTCGCTTCGCACGTGAATGATCATCCCAGCCATTGGCCGCAACAATCATCGGAACGATCAGGCAGATGGCCACGGCGACCGACGCTGCTCCTTTCTCGCTTATTTTGAATTGCTTAAAGAGCACCATTACGAGGTGAATGGCCAAAGTAATCGCACTCATATACATCAATGAATACGAAAGTGCTTGTCCTTCACCAATCAGTGATTCCATGAGCCAGAAGAATACAGAACCACCCACGAGCATGATAGCTAGTCGTTGGAATCCTTTCCAGT
>JADFAK010000070.1 GCA_015665315.1 Flavobacteriales bacterium
TTTATGGAACGGCCAACAGCAACCAGATGCTCATGGAAATTATGGGGCTTCACCTGCCGGGATCCTCATTCGTGAACCCAAATACTCCATTGAGAAAGTCGCTTACAGATGAAGCGGTCAAACAATTGATTGCCAACACAGTAAAAGGTCAAGAAATCCCCCTCTGCCGAATAATTGATGAAAAGAGTATCGTGAACGGCATTGTTGGCCTCTTGGCTACAGGAGGTTCAACAAATCATACCTTGCACTTGGTGGCCATTGCCAAAAGCGCAGGAATCACGATCAACTGGCAAGATTTTGCCGAAATCTCGAAAGTAGTTCCCTCCATTACCAAAGTATATCCAAATGGAAAGGCCGATATCAATCACTTTCACGCCGCGGGTGGAATGTCCTTCGTTATGCGCACCTTGCTCGATAGCGAACTACTCCACAAAGATGTGTTTACGGTTGTTGGATACGGACTTGAACAGTATATTATGGAGCCTGTCTTGGAAGGCGAAAAGTTGGTATACAAAGAAGGTCCAATTCGGTCCTTGGACGAAGAAGTAATTCGTCCGACAACTGATCCATTTAACCCAGAGGGTGGTATTCGGGTTGTCAATGGAAATCTCGGCGTGGGCGTGGTAAAAGTGTCGGCAGTAAAACCAGAGAACATGGTCGTCGAAGCCCCAGCTATGGTGTTTGAAGAACAAGATGAGCTTATCACGGCATTTAAGAACAAAGAACTCAATAAAGACTTTATTGCGGTGGTTCGGTATCAAGGTCCGCGAGCTAAAGGAATGCCAGAACTGCATAAACTTACTCCAACACTTAGCATCCTACAGCAAAATGGATACAAAGTAGCCCTCGTCACAGATGGTAGGATGTCCGGGGCTTCCGGAAAAGTTCCTGCGGCTATCCACCTCAGTCCCGAAGCGATGGATGGTGGGCTCCTAGGTAAGTTGAAAAATGGAGATATGTTGAGGCTAGACTGCAATTCAGGTGAATTGACCTGTCTGAATTTTGGAGAACTCGCAGGGCGAAATGCCCACGTCCCAGATTTATCTGCTCAAGGTTCGGGTCGGGAGTTATTTGATCCCATTCGTAAACTTTTATCTTCCAGTGAGACGGGAGCGACAATATTTTAATGACTATGGACAAGCAATTTGGCGTACATACCCTGCTCAAAGAAAATCCGATTGTTCCTGTGGCATCCATTTCGGAAGTGTCTCAGGTGGATCAAGTGCTTTCCGATTTATCGGCCAAAGGAGTTCGTTGTATTGAGATTACCTTGAGGTCTGAAAGTGCATTTGAAGTGCTCGAGCGAGCGATTAGAATCAAAGAAGCTCATTTCAAGGTTGGCGTAGGGACCATAGTAAATACCAATCAAATAGCGCGATGTAAGGCATTGAATGTAGATTTTATGGTCTCACCGGGATTGACCCCTGAATTGGCGCGTGCTTTTGATGATGCTGGAATTCCGTTTTTACCAGGAGTGATGACTCCTTCTGAGATCATCGCTGGTATGGGATATGGCCTGAGCACCTTTAAACTGTTCCCCTTCAATCTCGCGGGAGGAATCAAGGCAATAAAGACCTACGGAAGCGTTTTTCCTGAAGTGAAATTTTGTCCGACGGGCGGACTCACCGAAGAATTGGCGCAGGAATGTCTCAAACTTCCCAATGTTGTTGCCGCCGGTGGGTCTTGGTTGCTCTGAAAGAAATCGCCGTTGAAGTTTAATCAGGGCGTCATTTCATACACACGCACGTAGTCCACGAGCATTTGTGCTGGGAAGTCGGTGCAACAATCTGGGTATCCAGGCCAATCTCCTCCTACGGCTAAATTAAGAATCATGTAAAACGAATTGTGAAACTCGCTGGTGCTGTTGATACCGTTCGAAATATCCATGACGTGGAACTGCTGTCCGTCGACGAACCATCGAATACCTTGCGCATCCCATTCAATGGCATAAACATGAAATTCCAGAGGGGACATATCAAGGGGAGCCCCATAGTAAACATGTCCATTGTCATCCCAATGTGCCGTGCCATGTACGGTCCACTCATTGTTAATGTGCTCCAGAATATCGATTTCGCCACACTGCGGCCACGAAACTTCATCTATATTGGAACCAAGCATCCAGAATGCCGGCCATAAACCCTGGCCCGTAGGATATTTTATGCGCGCTTCGATTTTTCCGTATTGGACTTCGAAGAGGCCTTTGCTAGTTATTTTGGCGGAGGTAAAGTCATTCCCGCCTTGCTGTTCCTTCCGCGCTTCGAGAATAAGTATTCCATCTTCGATCGATAGATTGTCGCCAGGGGTGTAATACTGCCACTCGTTATTTCCCCAACCCCATCCACCTACATCGTGGGTCCAATGAAGCGGGTCCAAGGTCGGTGCGTCAAATTCATCGGACCAAATTAGGTTGTACTGACTCGCGCCCAAGAAGGGAAGAGTAAGAACTAAAAACAAGACTATGTATTTCATGGAATGCATGGTGTTCAGGTTGGTTAGCTGCCGTTGAATGATTCGAATCGTCCAGACATATTGTACTAAGTACAATAATAAGGAAAAGTTTCAACTACTGTTCGAGTGAATGTTATCGGTTAGCAATTGGCAGAAAATTTGGTGGCCATTTTGGAGTCCGGCGTAAGTGCTAAAATTTAGAAATTGTATAATTCACAATAACGTTGTATTATTGTATTGGATACAATATCCTCTTACGGACTATATATCAACCATATACCTAAATATTATGATACCAAAATTATTTACTCGTTGCTTAGCATTCTTCCTTGTGGTGGGATTTTCGCATCAACTCTCGGCAGTTGATTTGACGACTCAGACCTTTGATGATGCTTCATCTACTAGCTCATGGACAAAACTTGCTGACGCCGTTTTGCCAGAAGCAGTTGTGGCTTGGGATGCCGTGGGTGTGACCACCGGTGCACTGGATATTTCAGGAATCAATTCTGGAAATTCGGGCAAAGCCTACATTTTTGAATATATGGATGCAGCTCTTGATTATCAGGGCTACACCAATGTAACCTTGACCTTTGACGTAAAGCTATCACAGCCTCTTGCTTCAGCAGCTGTGCACTTGCAAGCTGAATTTCCAGGTCTTGGAACTGTCAATACATTCGATCTCCAGAACATGGGACTGAATGAGTCAACTTGGACGACTTTGTCATTCGATTATTACGGTTTGTCTGGTTTGGGCGCAGGAAATATTTTCCGCATGCATTTCAATATCGCTGCAGGAGCTGTAATGAGCTCAGGTGGTGGTTTGTTGATTGACAATATTGTTTTGTCCGACAACCCAAATCCGCCGGCCGACTTAGTTATAACAACTGAGGTTTGTGACCCAGCTACGGAAGTGAGATTGACTGGCCCTTGGTGGGGTTGGGATCCTGCAGGTGGCCCTATTGCCAGTGATAATGGAGACGGAACGTGGAGTTTTACGCTTTCACCAGCTCCAACCGCAGATATGGAGTACCTATTAGTAGTAGACGGAGTTCAAGAAAACTTAATCGCTGAAATGCAGAATGGTGGTACGTGTGCCCCAATCACGGATTTTGCTAACTACGCCAATCGTTTGTGGCTCACGACAGATGGTGATATCACGAATACCTACGGACAATGCGATGCGTGCAACGCACCGGCCGATTTGATCATCAATGCCGAAATATGCACGGCAGCATCAGAAGTTAGAATGACTGGCCCTTGGTGGGGATGGGATCCAGCTGGTGGTCCGGTTGCAACCGACAACGGTGACGGAACTTGGACTTTTACTTTGTCTCCTGCTCCAACAGCGAATATGGAATACCTACTTGTTTTGGATGGAGTTCAAGAGGACTTGGTTGTAGAAATGCAGAATGGTGGAACGTGTGCACCAATCACAGACTTTAGCTCATACGCCAACCGTCAGTGGTTGACGACAGATGCATTGACTTTGGATATTACGTATGGCCAATGCACACCATGTGCTCCTCAAACTGATTTGTTCATCACGACAGAAGTATGTGATCCAGCAACTGAAGTGAGAATGACAGGTCCTTGGTGGGGATGGGATCCAGCTGGTGGTCCAATTGCGGCTGACAATGGTGACGGTACGTGGACATTTACTTTCTCTCCTGCACCCGTTGCAAACATGGAATACCTACTTGTTGTAGATGGCGTTCAGGAAGATCTTTTAGTTGAAACTCAGAACGGTGGAACTTGTGCACCGCTGACCGATATGCTGACATTTGCTCATCGTGAATGGGCGACTACAGATGCTCTTAATGTATTGAATACATACGGTCAATGTACATCTTGTGCTGTTCCTCAAGATTTGATCATGGTCACACAAGTATGTGATCCAGCAACTGAAGTAAGATTGACAGGCCCTTGGTGGGGATGGGATCCAGCTGGTGGTCCGATTGCTGCAGATAATGGCGATGGTACATGGACTTTCACTTTCTCTCCTGCTCCTACTGAAAACATGGAGTACCTATTGGTTGTAGACGGTGTTCAAGAGAACTTAGTTGTTGAAATGCAGAATGGTGGGACTTGTGCTCCTATTACAGACTTCTCGTCGTACGCCAACAGACAATGGCTGCTTGCCGATGGTTACAACATCAACAATACATTCAATTCTTGTTCGGCTTGTGCCCAGGCAGATTTGGTTATTGTGACTGAAGTTTGCACACCTGCGACAGAAGTGAGAATGACTGGCCCTTGGTGGGGATGGGATCCAGCCGCTGGACCGATTGCTGCAGATAATGGAGATGGAACGTGGACATTTACTTTGTCTCCAGCTCCTACCGAGAACATGGAGTATTTGTTAGTTGTTGATGGTGTTCAAGAAAACCTGATTGTAGAAATGCAAAACGGTGGTACGTGTGCACCTATTACCGACTTCGCTTCGTATGCAAATCGTGAATGGCTGCTTACAGATGGCTATAACATTAGCAACACATATAATTCATGCTCTGGTTGTGTAGATCCAGACTTGATCATCGTAACTGAAGTATGTGACCCGGCTATCGAAGTTAGGTTGACTGGCCCTTGGTGGGGATGGGACCCGGCTGCTGGACCAGTTGCTACTGATAACGGCGATGGCACATGGACATTTACTTTGTCTCCAGCACCTACCGAGAGCATGGAATATTTGTTAGTTGTAGACGGTGTTCAAGAGAACCTAATTGCCGATATGCAAAACGGTGGTACGTGTGCCCCAATAACTGACTTCTCTTCATATGCCAACCGTCAATGGATGCTTTCTGATGGCTATTCTATTGCAAATACCTACGGAACATGTGGAGCTTGTGTAGACTGCAGCATTGATACAGATGAAGATGGTTTGACCGACTGCGACGAGGTAGATGTATACTTTACTGATCCTTTCGACGCCGACAGCGATAACGATGGCCTTACAGATGGTCTTGAAGTCAATGTTTCAGGTACGGATCCAAATCTAGTAGACACCGACAACAACGGATGTGACGATGCTACAGAGTTTAGTAGTTCTTGCCCAGGCGACGAGCCTTGTGAAGGAGACTTTAATGACGATGGAATTATCAATACGCAAGACCTTCTATTGTTCCTTGGACAATTCGGAACAACCTGCGGAGGATAAGATTTAGCAATACGGTTAATAGAGAAAAAAGGCGGTCTTCCAATTTATTGGGAGGCCGCCTTTTGATTTGAGGAGGCTTGGTTTGCCCAACGATTCGAAGCTCATTTATGCCGAAATAATCTCCAGCACAACTTCTCTCGTTAACTTCTTTCCAGCTGCTTTTGATTTAATGTCGTCGAAGGAAAACCTAAAATCACAACCCGCCTTCCATTCACTACAACCATAGGCCGAATTGCCTTTGATGAGCAATCCTTTTTTGCATTTCGGACAAGGAGGCATGGCTGTGTCGACTGGTTTTGGTGCTGGCGCTTTCGTCCCTTTCCCCACGAATGTCAGTTCGAAGGTGTCGGTCAACTGAATGATGCCATCCACTTTCGAATCACCCTGCTTGAATCCTTTTAACTTCGACGTTTCGCCCTTCTTGATGAGCTTGCTCAACTGCGACTCCGAGATCTTCTTGCCCATAAACGTGAGCGGAATCCGGAAATCACAACCGTCCTTCCATTGCCGACAACCGTAATTGGTCTTGCCTTGTGCGATGCTGCCTTTCTTGCATTTCGGACACGTAATTTCCTTGGAACTAGAGGGCGTAGATGCTGCCTTGGCCGACGTGGCTACTGGCACCGGAGTAGAAGATAAACGTGGTTTTCCAGACTCCTTACGCACTTCGAAAACGAGCTGGTCGACCATCAATTTCATGTCCTTGATAAACTTTTTTGCACTGTATTCCCCTTCCTCAATTTCCTTGAGTTGCTTCTCCCATTGGCCCGTTAATTCGGCCGATTTAAGGAGCTGGTTTTCAATCGTTCCGATTAGCTGGATACCCATCGCAGTCGGCACAACCAATTTCTTTTTTCGTTCGGCATATTTCCGACGAAAGAGGGTTTCGATAATATTCGCGCGCGTTGAAGGTCTACCAATACCATTGGCCTTCATGAGATCGCGTAATTCCTCGTCGTCCACCTGTTTCCCCGCCGTCTCCATCGCTCGCAGTAAAGAGGCTTCCGTATAGTTGTTCGGTGCCTTGGTTGTCTTTTCTACAAAAGAGGGTTCGTGCGGACCGCGCTCACCTTTCTCAAAATCAGGAAGCAATCCCTCATCGTCTTCACCGTCGGAATCTTCGCCGTCGTCATTCTTTTTCTCTTGGGCAAATACAGCGCGCCAACCTTCATCCACGATCACTTTTCCCTTGGCGACAAACTCAATTTTTTCGACTTCTGCGTTGACTTGGGTTTTGGCTACTTTACAGTCAGGGTAGAACACAGCGAGAAATCTGCGAACAATTATATCGTACACTTTCTGCTCGTCTGCACCCAATGGTTTTTGTTCACCAGTAGGAATAATCGCATGGTGATCGGTGACTTTCTTGTCGTTGAAAACCTTGGTAGACTTCCGAATTTTTTTGCCAATCAAAGGCTCTGTCAGCGACGAATAATTGGTCAGCCCCTTCAGGATTCCTGTGACTTTCGGGTACATGTCGTTGGGAAGAAAGGTCGTGTCTACACGCGGATATGTCACCACTTTCTTCTCATACAATCCCTGAATCATTTTCAGCGTAGCATCAGCGCTAAAACCAAATTTGTTGTTGCAATAAACTTGCAAGCCGGTGAGATCAAACAGTTTCGGTGCGTACTCCTTCCCATCCTTTTTCTCGATGGCCGTGACTTCTAAGTCCTTCCCAGTTATTTGCGCTAGCGCCAATTCACCATCCTCCTTTTTGAGGTACTTTCCCGTTGTATTGTTAAAAGTGGTTTCTCGGTATTTCGTCTGAAGCTCCCAATACGGTTCGGGCTGGAAATTCTCTATTTCATGGTGCCTGTTCACCAGCATGGCCAGCGTTGGAGTCTGCACCCGCCCGATCGACAACACTTGTTTGTACCCACCATATTTCAGGGTATAAAGCCTGGTCGCATTCATCCCAAGCAGCCAATCTCCGATAGCACGCGAACTGCCGGCGTAGTACAGATTATCAAATTGCTCAGCAGTTTTAAGATCTTCAAATCCCGCTTTTATCGCTTCAGTAGTCAAGGACGAAATCCACAATCGCTGTACCGGACCTTGGTATTCGGCCTGTTTGATCACCCAACGTTGGATGAGCTCTCCTTCTTGGCCAGCATCGCCGCAGTTAATGACCAAATCGGCCCCTTTGAAAAGTTCTTTGATCGTTTTAAATTGCTTTTTGACCCCACCATCTTCCATGATTTTGGTTTCGAAACGCTTGGGAAGCATCGGCAGCGTGTTGAGGTCCCATCGCTTCCAATCGGGGTTGTAGTCTTCAGGAGGGTAGAGCGTACAAAAATGACCAAATGTCCAAGTTACCTGATAACCATTGCCCTCATAGTAGCCATCTCTCCTGGAATTGGCTCCAAGGACACTCGCAATTTCTTTGGCCACACTGGGTTTCTCGGCTATGCAAACTTTCATTCTCCCCCTAATTTAACAAGGGACAATTTACTAAAGCATTTGCCTTTAGGCTCAATCATTTTTCAGAAGATATCCAAGATTTTCACACCTTCGTACCACCGAAAATAGAATAGTTAAATGGGATTTGTATCTTGCTTTAGCTCACGCAAATGAAGGATAAAACAAAAAGATAATGCAGGAGAAATTAAGTCTGCTCACCGAATTGATCAAACTCGCCGACGCCGACAATAGCAGCCGTGAAGAAGAATATTTATTCATGCAATGGGTCGCTGGATCGCTTGGTGTGAGTAGTGCCGATTTCAATAAACTGTTCGACGAATACGTGGAATTCACGCCTCCAAAACTCGAGGTAGATCGCATTGTGCAGTTTCAACGAATGGTCATTTTGGCCAATGTTGATGGCGAAGTTGATGAAAACGAAATCCAGAAGATTCGCGAACTAGGCATGCGTATGGCCTTGAACGAACTGGCTGTAGATCAGGTGCTTGCTGAAATGAAAGAAGCAGAGAATGGCATCCTTCCAGCCGACCGACTAGTACACATATTCAAGATTTATCACAACTAAATCGCGCTCCATCGACCCACTTAATTGAGGGCCTTCGTCTTACTTTTTAATCACTTTGAACGATTGCAGCTTCGTGTCATTCACTAGTTGGATCACGTACATTCCCGTTTGAAATGCCGAAAAATCAATGGTATTCACACCTGAATTCAATACTCCTTTGTCGACGACTTGTCCGTTCATTCCAACAATCGTATAGGCCACTTTTTCGGCAAAAGCATCGATTTGAAAGCTTGTTTCGATCACCGTATTCACAGGAAGCGCCAGGTACTCATCGGATATCTCTTCGACAGATGTTGCTGATTCGCAATTGGCAAACATGTTCGTAAGTGTGCTGCTGTTACTTCCAATTCCGCCTACGCGCAGACTCCAAGTTCGATCGGGGCAAACGACAAAGAAATTCGGTTGGTAAGGGATATTCCAGGTGTCGGCGATCAAGTCTTCAGCGCCAATAATAACGGGATTGGTAATGTCGTGGTCGGCAATAAAATCAAGCTCATTCGAAGTCGATACATCGCGTTCAAAAGACAGGATCATCACCGAAGCATCTCCATTCGGACCGTACGTTTGCCAAATATCCTCAACTCCAGGAAGGGAACTTACGCAATTCGGACACCAAGTGGTAAAAATATCAATGATCACAATTTTCCCGTCATCGAGATAGCTGTATAGGTTTTGCGTCTCTCCATTAAGATCGTCGAACGTAAAATCTGGAAACAATTCACTATCAGGCTGGGCCATAATACTTCCCGATGTCGCCAGGAATAAAAATGCGGTGTAAAGTATCTTCTTCATGTTGGTTGTATTTGTTGAGCGCAAGTTCGGCCGTAATTTTTCTTCGACACAATTTTTTGGCTCAGGATTGAATAGGAATTGGACTCCAAGGTTTTGAATAATGAGGGCGCATGCGCGCAAATGCAAATATTTCGTGATAAAATTGGGAGAATTGGTGAAGAATTTAAAGCTCCTGGCACCTTGCAAAAAGGGAAAGTTCAATGTCGATCAACCGTTAAAAGTCTCGGTAATTCGGGAAAAGGTCGCTTCTAAAACCGGCCATGAAGAACAGGTCGGTGGACTTGTGAAATTCATTCGACTCGAAGCGCAATGTAGCCGAGGCGTTCATCCAAATGTTCATTTTTGGCCAAAGGAGGTAGGCAAACTGCAATTCGTTGTAATTGAGCGTACTCTTCAAACCTTGCACCCATTCGTTGTAATAGGTATAGTATGCTCCTTTGTAGGATCTGAAAATATTACCACCCAGATTCAAACCGTCTCGATCCCGCCCGTAGGCAGCCCAAACAAAGGTGTTGTCCAAAGTCCATCTCTCCTTTTCATAATGAAGCTTGATAAGCCACTCGACGAAATTGGTTCCCATCGGGTGAGCGACTCCTTGGTTCAAATGTCCGTAGGCCTGACTCACACTTCCGTGGGTATAAGTGAAGGGTCGAACGGCGTTGATTTCGGTCTGCATATTCAAGCCTTTCATCCCCATATCGAAAATGCTCAAGCCCAATTGATAGCCAAATTTATTGCCCCACCACCCGCGCTTCGAACGAAATTCCTTGAGGAGGAACTCATCGATGAGCATTTGAAAGTAGATCTTGCTTTTCTTCGTCGGCTTGTACCTCGCGCTAAATGCAAGCAACACATTGTCGGCCGAACCTTGCTGGAATTCAACTGGTCGAAAGAAGATAATCGGATTCATGTAATTCATATCCACTCCTCGATTGCTCAAGGTGTCTTTCGCTTGCCAAATGACCATTTCATACACACTCACATTCAGTTTCTTCGTGGCGTTCCACGATAGGGCGTGTAGGGCGACGTATTTGTTTCGCGCTTGTTTCGGGTCGTTGGTGGCACTAAAGTCCTGCATGCGCGTCCACAAGTTCACGTAGCGGATCTTCCAAATGCTTGTATTGAGCTTCGCGTAAGGAACAGGCGCCGAGTTGTGGCTCATGATCAAAGAACGGTAGCCATCGCCCCAAAAATGCTTGCCCCGACCAATCTCGGCGGCAAAAGTCTTGTTGATATTCCACGCCAATTTCCCTCCGTAATTGTGGGCTTGCCAATTCATCCCATCGCGCCAAGCGTAGCCTACTCCGGGAAGAATAGCCAATGAATCGGCCAATCGATCGAGGTAGCCCGGAAGTCGCTCGTAGGTATACATGTACTGCGCATCGAAGAAGAGCTTGTCTTTCCAATTGAGTCCGAGTCCCGCCCCAGGCTGCAGCAATCCTATGCCGTGAATTTCGTCCGAAACTTGCACGCCGCCATACGCTGCAGCAAAGGCTTTGAGTTCGATTTTTGAACCGGAATAATCGGTTGCCGTGTCGCCAGTAATCAAGTAGGCAGGGTCCTTTCCGGGTAGGTAGGGACGTAAATTGGTGTGGATGCTATCACCCATCACTTGAGCGGCACTCTCCAGCTTGTCAAGTGAACCGTAACGCCATATTTGCGCTTGCGCTGAACAAAATCCAGCCAATAGAAATACAAGGAGCCAAAGTGCCGACAAATTGCGCATTAGCTTTTCACTTTAGGCTTGATGATGAAAATTACCTGCGCCAGAGCCACGGCCACCGCGCCGACAATCAAGAAAGAAATATTAGGCGAATCTTCAGGCATTAGAAAAGTCAAAGCGATGATAAAAAGAGAGTAACCATACAAAGTAAAAACCACTTGCTTGTGATTCAATCCCAAAGCCAAGAGTCGGTGATGAATGTGGTTTTTGTCGGCGCTAAAAGGCGATCGTCCGCGCACCGTACGATAAGTGAAAACACGCAACGTATCCACCAAAGGATAACAGATCAGCGCCATCGCTATCACGGGTTTCGACACACCTGATACAATGGTGGGTAACTGCGATTTTGGAAATTCTATGAGTTTTACGGCCAGAACAAATAGGACCACTCCAATGATGAGAGAGCCCGAGTCGCCCATGAAAATTTTGGCCGGATTGAAGTTGAAAAATAGGAAGCCAAACAAGGCTCCACCCAAGCTCACAGCCAACAAAGCCAAAGGAAGATCGCCGGTCGTATAAAACCAAGCCGCAAATCCCATGCTTGAAATAAGTCCGACGCCAGAGGCCAATCCGTCGACACCATCAATCAAGTTGAAGGCGTTCACGATGACGATATAGGTGAAAATCGAGAGAATGTAACTTGCCCAAATCGGGATAGAATCGAATTCCAATAGCCCCCAGAATTGCGTTATTCGGATGTCGGCCATCATGACCAATATGAAACCTACAAGGAAGTGAACGAGTAATTTTTTAGACGGACTTACCCCAATAATGTCGTCTTTCAGTCCGGTGAAAAACAGGATGAACATCGACGCAACGAGGTATTTAAACTCGCCCAGCGCTTCGAGTACGTTGTAGTTGTTTCCAAACTGAGCCTCTTGAGAAGAGGGAAACCAGAGGGAATATGCGACAATTGTTCCAGCAAAAATCATGATGCCCCCGATTGTAGGAACGCTCCTTCGATGCAATTTTCGGGCTTCACCGGGCTCGTCCACAAGATGCTTCATCTTGGCCACTTTGATCAACGAAGGTGTTGCCAAAAGGACAATGAAGAAAGACGATATGAACCCGAAAACAAGTTCTTTCACGGTTTAGAGTATTTGGTCAAAATTATCAAAAATCGTAGTACTTATTGAACAAGGACGTTCGAATGGTCAGGTAAAACCAATCGGTTCGATGATCAATTTCGGCTATCTTCCAATAGCGGTGCATGTATCCCAAAGCCACGTTCAAACTGGTTTTAGGATTCACGTAAATGCCCAATTGCGCGTCGACAATATTGGTTTGGCTTACGCCCAATAAACCCGTATGCTCGACATACTCCGCTGGTTCACCAAGCTGACTCTCCTCATGGCGAATCATGTGGGCTTTGATCTGGGTGTACCATCTTTTATAACGGTAGTTCAATATACCAACAACTTCTTCAAATTCGCTTCCCACAGGATGAGCGAGCGATTGATTCATGTGGGTATAGCTCTGAAAGGCTTGAGTAGCACCATACGTTTCCGCAGTGGCACGGTTGTATTCGGCTTGGAGATGCAGGTTCCTCAAAAGGAAGTTGAATTGTTTAATTCCAACTTGGTAAGCCAATTTCTTCGAAAAATCGTCTGTGAGGACTTGTCCGTATAGCACCGTTCCCTGGAGTGGGTTGAGGCGAATGTTCAATCCCAAAACTGAATTATTCACGTTGTCCAATCCAAACAAACCAGCATTTACACCAATCACCGGAATGAACATTTCTCCTTGCAAGGGAAGCGTTCCAGTGGTGTCCCATCGCTGCCATACCATGCCTTCGAAAAGGCCTACTTCGATCATTGGGTGCGGACTATAACTCAAGTAATAAAAACTAGCACTCTTTCGCTTGAACAAGGACTCGGGAACTTCGCCCAAAGGCAGTCGCTCGAGGGTTTGCAATCCGGCATAAATCCAGGTGTACTGCAGTTTGTTGTCAAAGCCTGTGTATTGCGCTTTCATGAATGGGTAGTTGGACGTATTGTCCGACAACAACATCGACCGATAACCATGACCGATAAAGTTCTTTCCATGGCCCATTTGTAAATTCAGTTGGTCGATGGGCGTAATACTCACCCAACCATACGAACTGCTGTAATCGAATGCACCGTTTTTGAACGGCTTGATCCGTCCTTGTCCGGGAACCACCTGATAGGCGTTCACATAATTGGTCATGTAGGCAGGAAAGCGGGTCTGATTTTCATAAATCGAACTCTCGAATGACACCCGCTTGCCAATATCACCAGCCATGCGTGCTCCCCTGGTATTGCTGAAGATGAGTGCGGTGTCTTGCAACTCGGTGACATCTGAGTAATCATGTCCGAGCCCAACGTCAAGTAGCGGGTCGATGGTGACATAAAATCCTGGCTGGTCGACAATAAAGAGATTGTCTCGAAATAATTTTACACTCGCTTTGTAGTAGTACTTGGAAGTGTCTTTTTCGTAGCCAAAAGTGCGTTTGAGATCGATTCTGCTTTCCAAGTAGGGCTTCATCCCTTGCTGACTGATCGTGTCGGGATTGGAGCGTTGCATGTCAATTTCAATTTGCCTCAAACGATTCAAGGGAATTGTTTTCTGCTGCGCAAATGTACTTACAGGTACAATGAACAAGAGGATTAAAATTGATTTGTATGCAAGCTGGAAGTTCAAGCTTTTACTGGAATTTTATACGATTCATATACACTTGCAATTCCTTCACGGAGCTCGATTTTATGTCGCCAGCCCATGTTGTGCATGCGACTCACGTCCATAAGCTTTCGAGGGGTTCCGTCTGGCTTGCTGGTATCCCATACTAGCTGGCCTTTGAATCCCACGATGTCGGCAATCGTTTCTGCAAGTTCTTTGATTGTCACATCGGTTCCAGTGCCGATATTGACAAATAGTTTCTCGTTGTAGTTCTCCATCAAAAAGACGCAGCCTTCGGCCAAATCATCCACATGAAGAAATTCCCGCATGGGCGATCCCGTTCCCCAGCAAATCACTTCATCGTCGCCGTTTTCCTTGGCGGTGTGAAATTTACTGATGAGCGCAGGCAACACATGCGAGTTTTGTAAATCGTAATTGTCATTCGGACCGTACAAGTTGGTAGGCATGGCCGAAATGAAGTTGCATCCATACTGATCACGGTAGGCTTCACACAACTTGATGCCGGCGATTTTGGCGATGGCGTATGGTTCGTTTGTTGGTTCGAGTTCGCCCGTGAGCAGACTTTCCTCTTTCAAGGGTTGCTCGGCCAACTTGGGGTAGATGCACGACGAACCCAGAAATAAAAGCTTGGTAACCTCATGCTTATAACTAGCGTGAATGATGTTCGTTTCGATCATCAGGTTATTGTAGAGGAACTCGGCACGGTACACATTGTTGGCTTGAATGCCACCCACTTTTGCCGCCGCTAGAAAAACATAAGCTGGCTTTTCGGTCTCGAAAAAGGTGTTCACCGCTTGTTGATTCATGAGGTCCAACTCTTTTGATGTCCTCAAAACCAAGTTGTTGAATCCTCTTTCCTGCAAATTGCGAACTATTGCCGATCCGACCATTCCGCGGTGACCTGCAACAAATATTTTATCCTCTGGGCGCATGGCACAAAGATAACAATGCGTCGTGGAGGTGGATAGGAATTGAAGGAAAACTTAGTAAGAGCGCTTTTTGTCGAAAAAGAGGAGTGGTGGACAGGCTGCCTTATTGCTTGCTAGCGCACGTCCAAAGCATCACGCAAACCGTTGCCTACTAACATAAAAGATAAGACGAGCAGCATAATCATAACCCCTGGAAGTATCGCCAAATAGGCCAAGTCTGTCGTAATAAAAGCGTAGTGCTCTTTGATCATGTTTCCCCATGAGGGGACCGGAATTTGTGCCCCAATTCCCAAGAAACTCAGTCCCGCCTCGATGAGAATAGCGGTGGCAAAATTGGCCGCCCCAATGACAATAACGGGGTTGATGACATTGGGTAAAACATGCTTGGTTATAATCCGCGCATTCGAGTACGCCAAGGCACGAGCGGCTTCGATATACTGCAATTCACGTACGCCCAGCACTTGTCCGCGCACAACCCGAGCCACTTCAGCCCACATGGTCAGTCCGACCGCGATAAACACCTTGTCAAAACCCTTCCCAAACGCAAATACAATGGCCAAAACAAGCAAGAGTGTAGGGATAGACCAAATCACATTTATTAGCCACATGATGAGCTTGTCGACTTTTCCTCCATAGTAACCTGCGAGCGCTCCTAGAGTTATTCCAATAAGCAGGGAAACGAGCACAGCGATAAAGCCTACACTCAAACTAATGACGCTTCCTGCCATCAGTCGGCTCAATAAATCCCTTCCGTAGCGATCGGTTCCGAGTAGGTAGCGCTTCGTAAACAAATGGTTGGCTTTCAGGTATTCCCAGCGCTCAGTATTGTCCATGTTTTCCAAGCTAGGATCAATCTCTGAGAACAAAAGAAATTCAGGTTTTCCATACACTTCCGACAAGTCAGAGCTTTCGTGTACCCAATATTCCAATCCGCTAGGAGTAAGTTGACATTTGGCAATAGGAATCCACTCGTAGTCATTGTCCCAGCCGTAGTTGGTCCATTTTTCGAAAAAGCTTGTCTTGGTTTCTTTAGCCTTCGGCAAATGCAGTTGAGTCACCATTAGTAACGGTTTCTCCCTAGCGATGTTCAGGTTTTGGTCGTTCGCATTCGCCGTGTGGTCGGGGCGGATAAAAGGCCCAACGATAGCCACCAAAATCATCGTGAGAATAAACAATACCCCAGCCATCGCGATTCGATTTTTTCGAAAAGCGTGCCATGCGCTTCGGCTTTCATTTGAGTTGTGTGCAGGGGTGCTCATTCCGCTGGCAAATTAGTGATTTTTCGAAGTGTGTTCGGGCGATCGAAGAAGGTTTTACCGACGAGTTGTTGGCTAGTTCCCGAGACGTATTTTTTGCCCTTTCCAGCTAGGTTTTACCACCATACTCAGCAGCGCCGTACTGGTTAGGAGGAAGGGATAAATCACGGCAAGTAGGGGGAAGGCAATCAGCAATTTGAGTTTTTGGAACTTGTGGGTAACCAGAAGCAAAAAGGCACCATCGGCCATGGCTTTTAACAGGAAAGCGACAATGGTCCATGAAAGAAGTGCAGGCCAAATGATCGATGTGATCGCCGATAAAGTGAGGCATAAACTAGTGAGGAATACGAGCCAAGTTACGCCTGCGGCAAATGGAGTGCTGGGCGCGGTGGCCTTACTGCCCCATCGTAAGCGCTGACTGAACCATGCCGACCAATTTTTAGGCGACTGCGTGTGAGCGATGAGGTGAGGTGAGAAGAAAGTAGCAATATTCCAGTCTTCTGATTTGTGTATATCGAAGAGGAGAAACTGGTCGTCTCCGCTGCTGTACAAACTGTGCGAAGCGTAGCCACCCACGTCCAAAAAAGCTTGTTTGCGAAAGGCCAAGTTAGCCCCATTGGCCATCAACGCACGCTTGTCTTGAGCACAGGCGAGTCCTGAACCTACCAAGGAAAGAAATTCCAGTTCGAAAACAGATTTCCTTAAGGTCGATTGATGAAAGTCTACCGGGAGGACCACCATTCCAATTTTAGGATCGGAAAAACTGCGGGCGATGTCTTGCAACCAATCGGCCTCGACGCGTGTATCGGCGTCCAGGGTGACGATGATCTCTCCTTTGGCCAAGGCAATTCCTTGATTGAGCGCGCCCTTTTTTCCGGTAGAATGAGCGGTGGTGATGAGCTGGTGAGGCGCCTTGATTACTTTTTGGGCCACCTCAAAACTTCGATCGGTGCTGCCGTCATTGACCGCTATGATCTCGAAGTGGGAGTAGGTCTGCGCCAGGACTTTTTCCAATACGTCGGCCAGCGTGGATTCCTCGTTTTTAAACGGAATAATCACGGAAATGAGCGGTAAGAATTGCGGGGCGTCATGTTCTCGAATAGGCGGTGGCGCGAGCTGATTCCACTTCGAAATCATCCACATGACGAAGCCAAAATAGAGCGTGACTAAGACGAGTGTTATGTTCCCCAATAACATGTGGGCAAGTTAGCCCTTTCGCTTCACAGAAAATGAATGTGTTCTCCTACCTTTGAAGAATGGCATTGCAAGTGAAGAAGGAACGTGTGATTTTGGGCATCGACCCGGGAACCAGCTTGATGGGCTACGGCATTATTGCGTGCAAGGGCAAGGAGATGACGATGGTCGTTATGGGTGTAATCAATTTGAAAAAGTACGATGACCACGCGGTGAAACTCAAGGTGATTTACGACCGCTGTGTGGCACTTATCGATCAATACAATCCAGATGAACTCGCCGTCGAAGCGCCTTTTTTTGGAAAGAATGTACAATCTATGCTCAAGCTCGGGCGAGCGCAAGGGGTGAGCATAGCGGCTGCTTTGAGCCGAGGAATGCAAGTAAATGAATACGCTCCCAGAAAAATCAAGCAATCGATAACCGGCAATGGAAATGCAGCCAAAGAACAGGTAGCAGCCATGTTGCAATCGACGCTTAAAATTCCACAGGAGAATATGCCTAAAGACTTGGATGCTACCGACGGACTAGCCGCGGCCGTGTGTCATTTCTATCAGAGCAGTTCACCCCTCGCCAAAGCTGGCGCAGGAAGCTGGAAGGCTTTTATGACTCAGAATCCGGGTAGAGTGAAATAGTGGATTACAATCCGCTTCCTTGAATAATAGCGTTAATCAACTCGGTCTTACTCAAGCCCATGGCAGCAGCTTGTTGGGGAATTATACTTTGCGCCGAAAATCCGGGAACCGTATTTAGTTCTACGACAAATGGGACGCCCTCGCGTACAAGAAAATCGACGCGGATCATTCCTTTGCAATCGAGTAATTCAAAGATTTCCCGACTTTGGGCTTGGATGAGATCGCGCAGGGAATCGTCGATTTGGGCTGGGGTCACTTCCAGACTTTTTCCCTCGTACTTGGCTTGGTAATCGAAGAACTCGTTTTCTGAAATGATTTCAGTTATGGGCAGCGCGGTAACCACATTATCCAAAACGATTACGCCACATGTAAGCTCACGTCCTTCGATAAAAGCTTCGACAATTACCTCGTCGTCGGCCTTGAGGGCCAGGTCAATGGCGTTGTGCATACCTTCCTTCACATTCACGCGTGAGGCTCCTAGGCTGGATCCTCCCTGGTTGGGTTTTACAAAGACAGGCAAGCCCAATTTGGACACGATATCGTGCGTGCTGTAGTGGTCATTTTTCCGCAACATCACGTGTGCAGCGACTTTGAATCCGTGATCGGCAAGTACGGCGTTGGTGGCTGTTTTGTTGAAAGTGAGGGACATGTTGAAGACATCGCCTGTTGTGTACTTCATACCGATCATGTCGAAATAACCTTGCAAAATACCGTCTTCACCAGGGGTGCCATGGATGATCATGAATACACCGTCGAAGACACATTTGCCTTGTGCTAAATCAATCGTAAAATCACCCTTGTTCACAGGCAATTCTCCTTCGGAAGTGTGGGCTGTCCAGGATGTACGATCGACCGTGATGAGGGTGGGCTCGTACAAGGTGCGATCGATATTCTCCATAACCATCGAAGCACTTCGCAATGAAATGACCGACTCTCCTGAAAATCCGCCAGCGACTACGGCGATATTGGTTTTTGCCATGATGAAAGATGTATGTTTGATCGGACGTGTAAAAACATTTGCCTTTATGGCAGAGAAGAACCGACCTGAAGCCAAATTTCTTGAATAGTATGTTAACCGTTTATCCTTAAATCAATTGCTTTGAACAATGGAAGGTTGACATTGCCCCTTGCAAATCGTAAACTTGCGTACCGAAAATAAAAAATTGAAGATGAAAAGAATTATAGCAGCGGTATTCGCTATCACTTTTGCGCTCAACGTAAGTGCTCAGGAAAAAAAGGATTTCCCGTATACGTTCACGGTTGTCAAGGACAATGGATCGACGGAAACGAAGGATCAGTGCAATACTGGAACCTGCTGGAGTTTTGCGACGGCCTCCTTTATTGAGTCGGAAGTGATGCGCATGGGAAAGGGCGAGCACAACCTGAGCGAGATGTTCAATGTGCGGGTGACTTACCCCAAAAAGGCCGAAACGTATGTGCGTTATCAAGGCAAAGCACAGTTTGGACCTGGAAGTTTGAGCCATGATGTGATCAACGCTATTCGCGATTATGGAGTTGTTCCGGAGTCGGTTTATGACGGATTGCACGGCGATGCGAAACGCCATGACCACAGCGAGATGGATGCTATGCTTGAGGGCATGGTAAAGAGCGTAGTTGAAAAGAACCGTGGAAGAATTTCGGGCGACTGGGATGATGCGATTGGAGCTGTTTTGGACGTTTATTTGGGAGAGATTCCAGAGAAGTTTGAGTACAATGGTAAGTCCTACACACCGAAGTCGTTGCGAGATGAATTGGGCATTGTGGCCGATGATTACGTGAATTTATCGTCGTTTACCCACCACCCGTTTTATGGAGATTTCATTCTAGAAGTTCCCGATAATTTCTCTCAAGGAAGTTTCTTCAACGTGCCATTGGACGATATGGTAGGAGCCGTAAAAGCTGCCTTGAATGCAGGATACACGGTCGCTTGGGATGCCGATGTTTCGGAAAAGGGATTTTCATTCACCAACGGCATGGCAATATTGCCAGCAGAAGGGGTGACGAAAGGACAAATGTTCAGCGAGGTAGTAGAAGAAGAGAAAGTAACGCAGGAAAGTCGGCAAGCGGGCTTCGACAGCTTCGTAACAACCGATGATCACTTGATGCACCTGACGGGCATTGCAAAAGACCAAAACGGCAAGGAGTATTTCATCATCAAGAACTCGTGGGGAACGGGGAATTCATTTGATGGACACCAGTATATCAGCATGGAATACTTCAAGATGAAGACTATTTCGGTGATGATGCACAAGAGCGCTTTGTCGAAGGATTTGGCGAAGAAGATGAAGTAGTCTCGACGACGAAACTTGCATTTGCGACCTACCATTACTGTTTCCTCTAGTTTCTTTGCTCGACTACCTAAGACAAGCATAAAGGAAAGTTGAAAATAATTAAAGGCGATCATTGATCGCCTTTTTTTGTGTCGTATAAATTTTAATCTACGAGATGTTTTATAATTCGCGATGCTGGACCTCGTAGAGGTCCCATCTCGATTTAAATGAAAAATTAAAAATGGGTTTGGTCTCTCGAATGTATTTCCTTGCTACGCCTGCTTTTCTCGACTGGTCGCTCTTTTTCGACAGCCTGGACTTCGAAATGGTCCCATCTCTATCACAGCCTAGCCTTTTTTGAAATTGAAAATGGAAAATTCAAAATGATAAATTGGGTTGATCCTTTTGGTGACTTTTCTGGATGTGATGAACTTTTGTCGACTAGTCTTTTTCTTTTGACAGCCCGGTCCTTGTAGAGTTAGAGATTGTCTTATGACCAAACCCGACCCAGTATGGGTCGCATCTTTATAACTGCAGGTCGAAGATACAACCTGACCCAGTATGGGTCACACCTAACACTGATAGTTACTCTTAATCCTTCACCACCCTTTCGGTCTGCACGGTTTTGCCGTACTCTATCAGGCTCAAGTGGAAGATACTCGACATCTTCACCTTTCGTCACTTTTGCTTGATCAAAAGTAACCAAAAATCAAGGCTGGTGAATAAGATCCTAGTTGACTTAACGATTCATCTGCGCTACGGAAGTAAAACTCGGAAACGCTTTTAGCGGAGGCCTCTTCGAGCCATCCGAAAGCTGACCTCAGACACCTACTTCCGCTTAACGCTCCGATAAATCGAGTCAACACGAATCTTATTCAAAGGCCGGTCCCTTTTTGTAGAGTGAAATTCAATCTTTCACGGAATGGAGCTTATGGAGGTCCTATCTCTATGACAGCAAGTGCCTGAACAAGTAACCGACCCAGTATGGGTCGCATCTTTATAACTGCAGGTCGAAGATACAACCTGACCCAGTATGGGTCACACCAACCACTGATTGTTAGTCTTGCTCTTCACTTTCTGTCACTTTTGCTTGATCAAAAGTAACCAAAAATCAAGGCTGTTGAATAAGATCCTAGTTGACTTAGCGACTCATCTGCGCTACGGAAGTAAAACTCGGAAACGCTTTTAGCGGAGGCCTCTTCGAGCCATCCGAAAGCTGACCTCAGACACCTACTTCCATTCAACAACAAGTAAAGAAATTTAGTATATTGAGATAAATGAAAAAGCCAAATACCATCCTCATAACATTGCTGTGCATAACGTCGTGGCTTCCCAACGTCGCTCAAGAAACTTTCAACGTGAGGGTGAATTTTGGTTTTCCGCATACATCGTTATTTGGGGTTCTTGAGACGAGTGATGGCTACTTGATTGAGGGATCACTAGGTGATTCTATCAATCCTGCGGCTACACCTTCTATTTTTGCTAAACTGGACTTTGTGGGAAATGAGGTGTTCCATAAAGCTTATGGAGGTGTGGATGATCTCCAGCTTTTTGCGCAATTTGACACATTCCAATATAGCAACGATACACTTGTCTCGCACACTGGCTACACATGGGATGAGGAGGGGGTGTTTCACACCTATATCATGACTTATAATTTGCAGGGTGACACCACTTCTATGCTCAAGATTTATTCTCCGTATATTGACAATCCAGATTCTCCCTCCCCTTCGCTAATTTGGCCATATGCTATGGCTATGGCGCCAAATGGAGATTTTATTTTGGCCAGTACTGTGGCTTCGCCAACTACCTGGGAAGACACTTCAATTCAAAGAATTTCACCGGATGGCACCATTGTTTGGCAGGCCTTTTATTCCACGTTTCATGAGACGGATCGATCGTATAAGATTAAGATAGTTGACGAATTGATTTACTTGTCAATGTACGAATTGAATCCTGGTGCGAGTATGAGAATGTTGATCATGGATTTTGAAGGAAGTGTTGTAGGAGAATCAGATGTTCAGGCCTTTGGTAAAATTTATGATTTTATAGCACAGCCAGAATATGAAACATATATTGGTGTGGGGATTCAGCCAGTTAATACAAGCGGACAGCTAGCTAAAGTGTTCAAATTTGGTTTTGATGGTGAAACAATTTGGGAATTGGTTTTAGGTGAGGATTTATGGTTTTTTCAACATTTCAACAATATCGTTCAAACCGATGACGGAAATTTCGTGGCCTTAGGAACGTTTTATGATCACCTAGACGAATCTACCGAGATAGATGGTACTTACAACTGGGAGGCTTGGCTTGTAAAGTTTGACCAAGACGGCAACTTGTTGTGGGAAAGAAGAATCCATCACGTTGAAAGCCCTCAGGATAAGCATGTTGCTTTCGACCTACAAAAGACAAGCGATGGCGGTTTTATATTTTGCGGAGAAGCCACCGATAGTTATCAAGCCGAGGGATGGGAAAATGACATCCCTCAGCAGGGTTGGGTAGTGAAAGTGAATGAACACGGCTGTCTAGTTGAGGGGTGCGAGGAATTTGATAACAGTATTTTGGAAGGAGAAGAATTGCCTGTGCACTTTAAAATTGGACCAATTCCAACCAAACAGTCATTAAATATTCATCAATTTACAGGCACGAGTGCAGGAAGTAAATTCCAAATCTATGATCTTCAAGGAAAACTGGTGCATGAATTCTTGGCGGCCAATCAATCGATGACCTTGGTAGTGAATACAGGTAATTATGCGAAAGGAGTTTATGTTCTATCTCTTCGAGACGAGGGAAGGAATATTCAGACGGAGAAATTTGTCATTGAATAAGGACCAATCATTTTCACTACACCCTAACCCCAAAAAGTCCCATACCCCTCCTTCCACCTGAAAATCGCGTTGATGACCAACAAGTGCAGACCAAAAATCACAAGCGTAGGCAGTAAATAGTAGGGCCAGTCGCCCATGATCAACGGACTATCAACTTTGGGTGGCTCCCACATGTAGAAGTAGTTGGCAAGGTATTCGCCGGGGAAGCCTAGGTTGAGAATAGCATTGACGCCCAGGCAAAAAGCCGCATATATTGTTGTGTAAAGATAAACCCGCAGCCAACCACGATGGCGAAAACGGAAGCCGTAATATTTCCACATGTAAATTGCCATGAAGATGAGAGCCCCATGTTGGAAATAGTAAAAGAACAGGAAGTACGGCGCATCACCCATGGGCAATTGCGGCGTAAGGAAGGCGTGAAAGCCCCCTATGATCCCCCAGAATGTAGAAATCTCCCATAGCCAGTGCTTGCGAATAATGCAGTTGATGCCGAGTAAAATGAAATTGAACTGACACAAGTGAAGAGGGATACTCTTATACACGTTCCAAGCCATGCCGTTCCCAAAAATCATCGCAAGCTGTAAACCGACCAGCAGCAACAAAAACGAAATACCCAAGGTAGTCGTAACTTTGTCGCGTGTTGTGCTTGAAATTCTACCTGCTATTTTGATAAGAACTAGGTAAAATAGGATCGTTAAGATCGCGCTGATATAGAGTCGTGGCTCGCTAAACTGAATCACAACATCATGAACAATATTTTCTTTCATTACAGCAAAAGTAAAGGAATGAAGCTAAATCGAATAGCTCCAAAAAGTGGTAATATCGCGTAAAGTTTTAGTCGGGTGAAGAAGGGTAAATTGAAACGATTCGCTAAGGGATTACGCAGATGGATTTTGCGTTCTATTCTGGCTTTTTTTGTACTGAGCTTCCTGTGGGTTTTGGCCTACCGCTGGATCAATCCGCCCACAACCTTCCTGCAAGTGCGCGAATGGTGGAACTGCCCTGATGGACAAAAATTCACGAAGCAGTGGAAGGATCTCGAAGAGATTAGCTTTTACATGCATCTGGGCGCCGTTTCATCCGAAGATCAAAATTTCATGGACCATAGTGGGATTGATTTCGGAGCGATTGAGAAAGCAAGGAAATACAACGAAACCCATGAGAAGGTCCGCGGGGCTAGCACCATCACACAACAAGTAGCGAAAAATACTTTTTTGTGGCCGCAAAGGTCATGGCTGCGAAAGGGGATGGAAGTATATTTCACCGGACTTGTCGAATTGCTGTGGGACAAACAACGAATCCTGGAAGTTTACCTCAATGTCATTGAAATGGGACCGTGCACATTTGGTTGCGAAGCGACTGCGCGCAAATATTTCAAAAAATCGGCCGCAGATTTAACCAAGGAGCAAGCGGCCATGATCATCGCAGCCCTGCCCAGTCCGCGAAAAAGCAACCCAGGGAAGCCTTCGAGTTATTTGGTACGCCGACAACAACATGTGATCAAACAAATGAACATGCTGGGCAAGAATTATTTCAAGCGGCACGGCGATGATTCGTGGCCTATGAATAAGGTGAAGTAAAATCCTAGTTCTTCGAAAGGGTAGCGTGGAGGGTTTGTGTAGGAAATGCAAATTCCAATTTCGCTGCATTGAAGCGCGTGAGGATTTGTTTGTTGATGTCGGAAGGTACATGCATGACATCCTCGCCTTTTTTGATGTAGTAGATAAAGGTTATCCCCAAGGAGAAATCGCCAAAATCAGTAAAAGACGCCACGTGATTATCTTCAATCAAAGTTGATGCGAGTGCAATTTCATTCAGAATTTGAATCGCTTCCTCTAGGCGCTCACTGCTTGTGTCGTAGGTAAGTCCAAGAACCAATTTTACTTTTCGAGAAGGCTCTACCGAGACATTTTCGACGTAGCTATCGGTGAATTTGTGATTGGGAATGGTGACCATCCTACCCGCAAGTGTATTCATTCGCGTTGAGCGAATACCAATTTCTGTTACCGTCCCATCGAAGCCGTCGATCTGAATTCGATCGCCCACTTTGAAAGGCTTGTCCACAAAGACTGTGACACCTCCGAATATATTGGCAACAAAATCTTTGGCCGCCATCGCCATGGCCAAACCACCGATTCCGACACCGGCTAGCAGCGCACTTACGTTGTAGCCTGCGTTGTTTAAACCGACGATGATACCGATGATCCAAATGATGGTACGCAGACCTTTGCGCAGGATAGGCAGCAACTGATCGTCTAAGTCGCCTTCAGTTTTTTGAACGCGAGGGAGCAAGTATTGCTCAATCAATGCGTCGATTGTTCGCGCGACAAACCACGTGATGTCAATCGCGATAAGCACTTGAAATGTATTGCTGATAAAGCCATGAGCGGTTTCCGGAAAATCCAAACGGTCTACGCCCCACCACAATCCGATAAGTACAATTCCAAAGGCGGCCGGCTCTTCCATTTTATCTAGAAGGAGATCGTCAAGCTTTGATTTTGTACGAGACACTAAAATTTTCCCAAATTTTTTGGCACCCCAATACAAGGCACGCGCAACAAGCACTGCACCCAAAATAATGAGCAAAGAATAGGTCCAGTTGTAGATGGTGTTGTGGTAATAAGTCTTCGAAAGAGCGTCGAGTATTCCTTCGCTCACGTTATTCTGAACCCAATTGGGTATCTCATTGGTGATTCTCACTGGTGTGGTTTTATAATCCTATCGCAATTCCTCCGCGTAGGGACGGATTGGAATAGGGTGAATAAGGATGGTCAATTACGTCGTAAAGAACGGTTAAAGTGGCATACACTCGTCCGCCCAAAGATGCCCGATATCCTGCACCTATATACAGCATCGGAATGGTCAGTCGGCCTTCGGTGTACGTTTGGGTCAAGTCATTGTATTGCGGAACGTCTGAACTCACCAAGTGAAATTCCGTCTGCGCAAAAAAGTTTTGGAAAAAGATATAACGTCCGAAAACATGTCCGCCATAAATAGACGACTGAAACCGGCCTGCATTTGATCGGAAACTGAAATAGGTATAGTTGAGCCCAATTCCGGTGGAGAAATTATCGGTCCACTTATAACCCACCAAAGGAGCGAATCCCAAAACCGTCACTTGATTGGAGAAACTAGCCTGAATTCCTCCACCAAAATATAGCCGGTCTTTGAAACTGGGCTTTGGTTCTTCTTCGTCCTCCGTGTACTGAGCACTAAGAGAAAAACCGAGGAATAGGAATGCCGATAGAATTGCTAATCGCATAGGACAAAAATAAGGATTGATTACCACTTCAACGGAGCGATGTCCATTTTCGTGTTCACGACCCAATAGGTGTAAAAAAAGAAACCGGGCGGGCGCCCGGAATCAGTTTTAGGTTTCAAAAATTTCCTTGCAACTTACTGTACAAGAAACGGATACAGAAAAACGTTTCCTTCTGTTTCTGCGTTGCAAATATAATATCCTTTTTCCAAATTGAGGCCTGCAAACAAGATTCTATGCTTTCCAGGAGCTAGATTTTCTTCAACAAGGGTGGTGATAAGTTTTCCCTGCACATCACGAATCTCCATTTTCACATTTGCGCTTGTCGCCAAAGAAAAATGTGCCGCCGATTGATCGGTAACTGGGTTCGGGTAAATGCTGAAAAAACCGTTTTCCTTTGGTAAGTCGTCAATTGAAGTAGGTCCGAATCCAATGATAATCGCTTCGCTCGTACCCACATTCGGAATAGCCAATGAGTCCAATTCTTTCGAGTAACTAATGTCGGCTGGCATGCTCAACCCAGGAACCGTGATGATCTCCGAACTCGCAAAATCAGGTGAGTATTTCGTAATTCTCGTTGGACTCCATGAAGAAATAAACCAGTTTCCGTCGTTGTCGTCGTCGATACCATCGCAGCTCGCAACGCCTGTATTGATTATGTCGCTCGTGCTATAATCGCTGAGATCCACAGCCGTTACCGGTGCGTTGCTCGACCAATTCACAAAAAGCAAGCGGTCATTGGCTTCGTCATATACGATTCCGTTTGGCGTAGTCGTAATGAAGTTCACCACGATGGAAAGCACAGGATTGTCAAGGTCTGTTACGTCGATCTCGCCAATCTTTCCAGTTGAAAAGTCGGTTACCCACAAACGAGAAACACCGTCAGTCGCCATGCCGTTCGGGAAGGTCATGCCCAATGGCAGGCTCAAAACTTCTTCTCCTGTAGTCAAGTCATACCCGGCAAGTGCGCCCGAGTTTTGGATAACAAATACATTTCCACCAATCACTTCCATGCCATATCCCGCAGAAGCGACACCTTCACTGAAGTATGTGTGATTGCCAAAATGGTCTTGTGAAATAATTGAACTTCCATTGGATACAAGCCACGCGTCGTTGATTGGGTCGTATTCCACAGATTCGATGTTGTTCAAAGATTGCCCGACCATGAAAGATGGCACCAAGGCTAGAATTGCTAAGTAAATTATTTTCATTCTTTTCCGTTTTGCACAAAAATAGCAAGTTATACGTAGTGATCCACACAAATTTATCCGTAGCTCTTGGCTTCGTGAAATGGTGATTCTGTGTGAATAAGTCGGCGCCTTTTATTGAAGCTCAATCCCCCGCTTGAAAGTACCTTTGCGCCATGGCGTTTTACAGTGAAAATTTCCGACTTGGAGTGTTGGGTGGCGGACAACTCGGCCGCATGTTGATTCAATCGGCTACCGACTTCGATATAAAAGTGGCGATTATCGATCCTTCGGTGCAGGCACCTTGTCGGACTCTTGCCCATGAATTTAGTGTGGGTGACTTTTCTGATTATCAGACTGTTATGGATTTTGGCAAGGGAAAAGATGTGCTTACGATTGAAATCGAACATGTCAATACCGATGCCCTTCGCCAACTGCAAAAGCAGGGTGTCAAGGTGTTTCCTCAGCCCGAAGTGCTAGAAATTGTGAAGGACAAGGGCTTGCAAAAACAGTTTTACGCCGATCACGGAATAGCCACCGCACCTTTCAGATTAATCAACGAAAAAGCCGATATCGCAAAGAACATGGATGCCTTGCCCTGCATGCAAAAACTTCGAACCGGAGGATACGATGGTAGGGGAGTGACGGCCATTCGCTCGGCGGCAGATCTTGACAAGGCCTTCGACGCGCCCTCCGTTATGGAGGAGTTTGTTGATTTCGACATGGAGATTTCCGTGATCATCGCCCGAAATGAACGCGGAGAAATCAAGACGTTTCCCGTTGTTGAATTGGAATTTAATCCCGAAGCCAACTTGGTCGAATTTCTCGTTTCGCCTGGTCGCGTTTCGCAAGAAATTTCAGATAAGGCGCAAAAATTAGCGGTAAAAGTGATCGAAGCCTTTGATATGGTCGGTCTGCTCGCTGTCGAAATGTTTGTCACCAAAGACGGAAATGTTCTAGTCAATGAGGTGGCTCCTCGTGCACATAACAGCGGACACCAAACGATCGAGGGCAATGTCACCTCGCAATACGAACAGCATTTACGCGCGATTTTGAACTTACCTTTGGGCGATACCGAGACGATCCAGTCGGCCGTGATGATCAACCTCCTTGGGGAAAAAGGGCATACCGGTCCGGTGAAATACGAAGGTCTGGAAGAAGCAATGGCTTTGGGCGGCGTTCATCCGCATATTTACGGAAAAGCCGAGACGAAGCCCTTTCGCAAGATGGGACATGTGACCATTACGGGTGCCGACCTCGATGAAACGGTGTCGAAAGCGCGTAAGGTGATGGAAATAATAAAAGTAATGGCTTTTTAAAATGATTTAGCCGCTGGCAAATGCCCAGCAGGGTGCGCTTACGGCAATACGATTCATTTGGCCTTGTGCCTTATATATATTGAAATTATGAGACAATACCTTGATTTACTGCAACATATAATTGATAACGGCCACGAGAAATCTGACCGTACAGGGACGGGTACCATTAGCTGCTTTGGCTATCAAATGCGCTTTGATTTGAACGAGGGATTTCCTGTTCTTACGACCAAAAAGCTACACCTAAAATCCATTATCCATGAATTGTTGTGGTTCATCCAAGGCGATACCAATATCAAGTACCTCAAGGAAAATGGAGTGCGTATCTGGGACGCCTGGGCCGATGAGAATGGCGATCTAGGTCCTGTCTATGGCTACCAATGGCGCAGCTGGCCCAATCCAGATGGGACATCTACAGACCAGATTAAAAAGTTGATCGACTCGCTCACCAACAACCCCGATTCCCGTCGACATATCGTGAGTGCATGGAACCCCTCATTCATCGACGACATGGCATTACCTCCTTGCCATTGTCTCTTTCAATTTTATGTGGCCGACGGAAAGCTGAGTTGTCAGCTCTACCAACGTTCGGCCGATACATTTTTAGGCGTGCCTTTCAATATTGCGTCCTATGCGCTGTTCACCTATATGCTAGCCCAAGTGTGCGGACTGCAACCGGGCGAGTTTATCCATACGTTTGGCGATGTTCATTTGTACAACAATCACTTGGAGCAAGCGCGGGAGCAGTTGACAAGAGCGCCTAGGAAGCTTCCAACGATGAAGATCAATCCGAATGTAAAAGATCTCTTCGACTTCACTTTTGAGGATTTCGAATTGGTCGATTACGACCCACTACCCCATATCAAAGCTGCCGTTTCGGTATAAATGCAAAGCATGGAAGTAATAGCGATTGCAGCGGTTGCCAAGAACGGAGAGATAGGAAAGGATAATGACCTGATTTGGCGCCTTCCTGCCGATATGAAGTTCTTCAAAGAGTCCACCTTTGGACACCACATCATCACGGGTAGAAAGAATTACGAGTCGATTCCGGAACGTTTTCGTCCGCTCCCGGGTCGCGTGAATGTTGTTCTTACGAGAAATGAAGATTACCATGTAAGTGGAGGAGAGGTAGTCACGTCTTTGGAGTCGGCTTTGGATCTCGCACAAAATAATGGAGAGACAGAAGCGTTTATCATTGGAGGTGGTGAAGTATACCGACTCGCGCTTGAATCTGGTAAATTAACGAAGATGCTAATTACTCATGTTGACGCATCTTTTGAAGCTGACACATTTTTCCCGAAATTTGATGTCAGTGAGTGGACCACCAAGGTTGTAGCCGAGTACAAGGCAGATGAAAAAAATGCCTACGACTTCACCATTGTTGAGTACACTAAAAACCAATAACCAGCGCATGAAGAAGTTAGCATTGATTGCCTTCGCAGGCATAGCCCTTTTGGTAGTTTCCTGTAAAAAGGACAAGCAAACGGAGTATTCGATTTATTCTTCCCAAGACAATTCGAGAGCGGAAGATCTTTTTAATGACATGTACAAAGTAGTTGACGAAGTAGCCACTGATACGGAGGGAATCCGCGGTGGAATGACCTCGTCCTGCATTGACAATATCGTTGTCGACACCACGTCAACACCCATGTCGATTTTGATTGATTTTGGTACCGACGATTGCGAGTCGGCAGATGGGCGTGTGCGAAAAGGGTCGATTCTAGTCACCTTCACTGGACGCTACCGAGACGAAGGAACTGTGATTGTGTATGAGCCCAATGGTTACTCGGTGAACGGATACGAAATTGACGGTACGAAAACAATCACCAATCTGGGAGAGAACAGCATTGGCAATCTGGAATTCGCCATCGAAGTAGAGAATGGTGAGGTCACGGCCCCCAACAATGGATATACGGCTACATGGGAAGCCAGTCGTATTCGCGAATGGGTCGAGGGAGACAATTCTTGGTTTCTGATCGATGACGTTTACGAAATAAGAGGTAGCTCGGTGGGTGTGAATCGAAATGGGATTCCCTACACCACACAAATTAGGACTCCCCTGCGCGCCGAGGTTGTTTGTCCCTACATTACTTCGGGCGTTATGGAAATTGTTCCCGAGGGACGAGAAACACGGATCATTGACTTTGGCGGAGGCGAATGCAATGGTACGGTTACCGTTTCAGTTGGCGGCAACACCTATTCAATCGCTCTATAGGACTTCTAGATTTTCATGCATTCATTTGGCGACACATTTCTC
>JADFAK010000156.1 GCA_015665315.1 Flavobacteriales bacterium
TTGCTGGAAAGGCACCCTATCTTTATAGCTTTGATGGTGGAACCCACATTGGGGGAGAACCCTATTTGGTGACCGATTTATCAGGAGGATCTTATGCAAGTATGGTTATCGATCAAAATGGCTGCTCTTATATGTTCTCGACCAGTATCTCTTCACCAGATACAATCTTTGTCGACACGCTTTCAGTACTTCCAAGTACAACCGGTTTGAACGGAGCTATTGATATTGATGTGCAAGGCGGTGTGCCAGGATATACCTATGAATGGTCCAATGGAGACACAATCCAAGACATTAATATGTTGGCACCATTGGACTATTTCGTGACAGTAACAGATACCATTGGGTGTATCGATACGCTCACTGTAAACGTACCTGGAATCCCAAGCTCGATGGATAGTGATGAGGATGGACTGACCGACTATGAAGAATTGTATGAATATTTCACGGATCCTGAAAACGCCGATTCAGATGGAGACTTAATTCCTGATGGTGATGAGGTAAATGTCCATGGCACGAACCCCTTGAACGCCGATACCGACGGTGATGGAGAATTGGATGGAGTAGAACTACTGTTTCTATTTACAAATCCTCTAGTGGCTGAAGTACACGAAGATCTTGAATTTGGATGTACTTACCCAGATGCCTTGAACTACTCATCTAGCGCCCAAGTAGACGACAATAGTTGCGTTTTTGATACTGAAGAAACTACCTGCGCAGCCGATTTAAGCGGGGACGGCGAGATCAATATGGTTGACTTGCTCCTCATGCTTGGCGGTTTTGGCGGAAGCTGCGGAGGTCTCTAAAAATGTTGAGTGAAAAGAAAGGCGGTCTTATCTTCGGATTTGATCGCTTTTCTGCTTTCAGACTAAATCTGAATCAAGATCTGAGCTGAGGCCCTTATAATACACGTCATGCCATCGTCTGCCAAAGAGCTACCAAATCCTAAATCATCTTTACCGAACTCTAAATGAATCCATTAAATGCGAAGCTTATAACTAGCTTCGGTATGTGAAAGAAAAAAAATCCCTATATTTGAGAGGCTGACTTAATAACCTCAACTAAAAAATGGAGAACTTTTTTTCCGATCATTAGTAAAAGAAGAACTCACTTTAAATCCTCGTATTATCATGAAAAAGATAGCAACCTTTATCCTCGCGGCCTTCGCAGTATCCTTTGCACAAGCACAAGATGCCCAGCTGGTGGTTCAAAAAGTAGACAACGGAAATGCCGTTCCAGGCAACACTTACCGTGTTCATGTTTTACTTCCTTCTCAAGCTCATACAGTTCACGCCATTTTTGGTGATGATGAGAGCGGACTTTCAATTCAATCGACTCAAGATTTTTACCAGCATCAGTTTGGTGGAGAGACGACAGTAGATATTAACGGCTCGGCCATTAGCATGGTTCCAGAACTAGCCTATGATTCATGGTTAACTATCGGGGCAGAAGATGCTTCCGAGAACAATCTTTGGGACATCGGAATGGACATGGCCGATTTTAACAATGGTGGAAGCTTGTCAGTTCAAGATGGAGCATGGTTCCTCTTGCCAACAGACGCGCGCACTTTAGGAGATCAAGGCAACTTGATTCTAATTGCTCAGCTCACTACGGCTGGAGTAGCAACTGGATCGCTGAACGTTCAAGGATGGGATGGAACTCAAACTCCTTGGCAGTCAAGAAATTTGAGTTTTACAACTTCAAATGCTGAGACCTTCGGATGCAACGATAGCGACGCTATGAACTTCAACGCTGAAGCTACGTTTAACGACGGTTCGTGTGAGTTTGCTGAAAACAACGGCAATCCGACAGAATCAGACGTAACTACTTCTAAAGATGAAGCTGGTGACTGGCAGATTTTCCCTAACCCTATCTGGGAAGGACAATTCAACATCCAGTTTGCCAACGTCATCGAGTTGAAAGACGGGAACATGACATTGGATATCACTGATATGCAAGGTAAATTGGTTCACAGCATAGAAGTAGATGATTCAGTTGTAATCGGAGGAAACAAATTGGTTGTTTCTAAGGAACTTCAAGCGGGAATCTATAACGTGACCATTACTCAGAATGGCGCTGCTCAATCTCAGCAAATTGTAGTTCAGAAATAAGCTGAAACTATCAACAATATTCAAGACCGATCGGCACAAGCTGATCGGTCTTTTTTTGTGTTCAACATTGGGGGTAGATTTCTAAATATGAATCAGATCTAGTAGAATATAAGCACCGCGATCAATGTCAGAATCAAACATCCAATGATTCCTCGTGCAATGTTATTGTGCTCCTTTTGAAAAGCCCAGAAGAAAATCAAGACGTTCAATATAGAACTGCCCGAAAGAATCTTAACGCGGTACATAGGTGCATTCAAGAAGGCCTCCTCAATAAAGAATGATAGTGATGTGTTCTCTTTCAAGGACCAGGCTAAGCCCAGCAACAGAAAACCACCAGCGAATCCCAAAATTCCTACGAGAAAACCAATTGGAAGCGTATCCCATTTCTTCATGCAACAAAGAAACATCAATCAATACGAATCCGCAACATCCATGAATGTGCGGGTTAGCCAAGGTCCCATTCGTTCAGAACCGCAATGGCATGGTGGGCTGTCATGTCATAGTGAACAGGTACAATAGAGACATAGTTGTTTCCCAAGGCCCATTCATCGGTATCTTGGCCTTTGTCTTGATTGTTGAATTCTCCAGTGAGCCAATAATAGGGTGCGCCCGATGGATCTTCTCTTTTAACAAATGCTTCTTCCCAAAATGCTTTAGCCTGTCGGCAAATCTTAATTCCCTTGATCTCCGCCGCTGGTACTTTTGGTATGTTGACATTCAAACAAGTTCCCTTGGGTATGCCGTTGGCAAGTGCCGATTGTACAACACGTTGCACCGTGACTTTAGATCCCTCGAAATCGGCTTCGGCATCATGGTCGAGTAAACTAAAGCCAATGCTTGGGATTCCTTCGACAGCACCTTCAACTGCAGCCGACATGGTGCCGCTGTATATCACGTTGATACTGCTGTTGGAGCCATGATTGATACCACTCACGAGTAAGTCTGGCACACGTCCGCCCAACACATCATAGATCGCCAGCTTTACACAGTCTACAGGGGTTCCTGTCGTCGAGTAGGCCTTGGCCGTTTGAATAGGAAATTGCACCTCATTAAGTCGTAAAATCCGACCAATTGTCACCGCATGGCCCATGCCAGATTGAGGCTTGTCAGGGGCTACGACGATTACTTCTCCGAACTCACTCACGGCTTCAACCAGCGCACAAATTCCTTTGGAGGTGACTCCATCGTCGTTGGTAACAAGAATTAAGGGGCGTTTTTCAGACATGCAATACGTTTTGGCAAACTTAGTCCAAAAGCTGCGGATGTCAGGGAAGGGTAGGGGGAAAATTCATTTGCCCGAAGGGCTGATCATTGACCAACCAATAATCTTCCAGTAATTGTTGGGACTGTAGGATTGCTCAATTGAAAAATATAGGATCCCGAAGAATACAAGGATAAGTCTACGTAAATCTCGCTAGCCGTTATCGAAGAAGCCGATTCTATTAGCCGACCATTCATCGAATACAGGTAAAACTCATAGGAGGCAGCTGTTGGGTTATCAAACTTGATCACGGCCCACGATTGTGCAGGTGTCGGATATACGCGATAACCCTCTTCTAGCCGCACAAATCGAATGCTAATGGAGTGGGAAATCCCTTCAGCGCCGAGCTTCAGGCGGTAAAAATTTTCGGCATATTCCAAAGGTGCTTTATCAATAAAACTGTACACTTCTGTAAACTCGGTCCCTCCGCACAATCCGGGGATAAAGTCGATTTGTTCAAAGTGCCCAGGGACACTTGATCGTTCAAGTCCTACTCCTTGACAACTTGACCCGCCCAAAATCGCGAAGCTTATTTGAATCTCATTGCCATTTTGGACAGCTCGGAAATAATCGAGTACGGCGTCATCCTGCGCCAGAAGTGAATTCGAGCAGATTAAGAAAAAAGCCAGACATGAATATACCAGAGCCTTCATATTATCTGTAACTAGGAATAGCTTTAAATGTTGTACAAAGATAAGGGTAGATTTGGTGCTATTGTCACAAAGCTATAGCAATTGGCCTCATTTGAACACGAAGCCGAAAGTGGTGGGTTCAACAAAGGTTCTTACATTTGGCGTGTCAAAAAAGAACAATCGGAATGGAAGCATTTATAGTTGATGGAATACGTACTGCAGTTGGAAGTTTTGGAGGAACGCTAGCGCCTGTGCGCGCCGACGATCTGGGGGCGATAGTCCTGAAAGAAGTCATGGCCAGAAATCCGTCGATTCCTGCGGAAGCAATTGAAGATGTCATCATGGGATGCGCCAATCAAGCAGGTGAAGACAATCGAAATGTGGCACGTATGTCGCTCCTCTTGGCTGGTTTGCCCACTTCGGTTCCCGGTGAAACGGTCAATCGCCTCTGTTCTTCAGGGATGGCTGCTTCTATTCATGCGGCCAGAGCTATTAAATGTGGAGATGGAGATGTTTTCATAGCTGGTGGATTGGAGCATATGACGCGCGGACCAATGGTCTTGTCGAAAGCGTCGAAAGCCTTTGGCAGAGATTCTCAATTGTTTGATTCAAGTTTTGGATGGCGTTTCGTAAATCCGAAGATGGACAAAATGTACGGAACGGAAGGCATGGGTCAAACAGCCGAGAACTTGGTAGATATGTATAAGATCAGCCGTGAGGACCAGGATCTATTTGCCTACAACAGTCAGATGAAGGCAGCAAGAGCACAAAAAGAGGGCCGATTGGCCAAAGAAATTGTAGCGGTGGAGATTCCGAGAAGGAAACAAGATCCGCTCATATTTGATCAGGACGAATTTATTCGTGGCGGTTCGACTCTAGAAGTCCTAGGAAATCTGCGCCCAGCCTTTCGAAAAGAAGGGGGTTCGGTTACTGCTGGAAACGCTTCTGGTTTGAACGATGGAGCAGGAGCTCTTTTACTGGCCTCCCAAGTTGCCGTCGACAAATATGCTTTGAAGCCCTTGGCAAGAATCGTGAGCAGTGGTGTAGTAGGAGTGGAGCCGCGTATTATGGGTATTGGCCCAGTAGGTGCTTCGAATAAAGCGCTGAAACGTGCCGGACTTACCCTCGACGATATGGATATCATAGAGATCAACGAAGCTTTTGCGGCGCAAGTTTTAGCATGTACACGAAATTTGGGATTGGCCGACAATGATCCGCGATTGAATCCGAATGGTGGAGCTATTGCCATTGGCCATCCGCTAGGGATGACTGGTCAGCGATTGCTACAAACGGCCGCCATTCAGTTGCAAGAAACAGGCGGACGCTACGCGCTTGTGACCATGTGCATTGGTGTGGGACAAGGATATGCTACAGTAATTGAACGCTGCTAATCATGGCAAATATTTTTAGTTTCAAGGGCTTTCGTCCTGTAATTCACGAATCGGCTTACATACACCCGACTGCTACTGTGTGCGGGAATGTGTTCATAGGCAAAGATGTGTATGTTGGACCGGGGGCAGCCATTCGTGGCGATTGGGGAAAGATTGTGATCGAAGATGGTTGCAATGTGCAAGAGAACTGCACAATTCATATGTTCCCAGGCTTGACCACGCTCTTGGAAAAGGGGGCGCATATTGGTCATGGAGCAGTCATCCATGGTGGAACGATCGGTAGAAATTGCCTGATTGGCATGAATTCCGTCGTGATGGACGGTGTCGTCGTCGGGGCCGAGAGTATTGTCGGGGCACTTTCCTTCGTTGGAGCCAAAACGGAGATTCCTCCTCGCAGTTTGCTTGTGGGCAATCCCGCGCGGGTGATCAAACAGGTAAGCGACGAAATGTTGGCCTGGAAAACACAAGGAACAGCGCTCTACCAAGCTTTACCTGCAGAGTGCCATGAATCAATGATTCCATGTGAGCCATTGAGGGAAGTTGAAGAGAACCGACCAGCACAGGAGAATTTGTACAAAACGTGGAATGCAATCAAAGACGCAAAAAGCTGATTTCTGCTTCAAAGAGTTTGCAATAAATCAGGACCAGTGTGCGATGAAGGTAGGTGTCGAGGCCGTTGCTTTTGGCGCTTGGTGTCATGTTAATGAGGCTAGTAGAGCACTCGATATTGGCAGTGGGACTGGCATCCTTTCCTTGATGTTAGCGCAGCGGAATGACTCTGTGAACGTTCTGGGAATCGAAATTAGTCAGCGGGCCAGCGAACAAGCCAACGAGAACTTTCAACGATCACCTTGGAGTAAGCGATTGAGATGTGAAAATTTAGATTTTCTGGATTTTGTACCCGACGAATTGTATGACCTAATCGTGAGCAATCCGCCCTTCTTCAAGGCAGGAATTAAGTCGGTATCGCTCGAAAGATCAGCCGCAAGATTCGAGGAAAACTTACCTCTTAATGAGTTGGTGTCTAGGGCAAGTTCTTTTCTTAAGCCTAAAGGCAAATGTTGTTTCATGCTTCCATTGGACAGACGGGACGAACTTGTGCAGCTGGCCGAATTGGTTGGCTTGTACCCGGAAAGACTCACCGAAGTGCAAAGCACAGCAAACAAGCCGCCTGCAAGATTGTTCTCACAATTTGGACGAGCGTGTGGTGCAAATTGTATCCAAGACGTATTGCAGATTTACGCTTCTGAATCGAAGTATACGGACAGCTTTAGAAACCTGACAGAGGCCTTCTATCTTGATCTTTAAGATCCGAGAATATGCTTGAGTTCATCGATTTGACTTTCCCAAAGTAGAGCCTGGTCTTCTATGTCGGCCGGCTCGGCAAAATCTGTTACGATAATGGCAACTTCTTTGGTGAGAGCGTCAATCTTAATACGAAGCTCAAAGTAATATTTGTCGCCTTCCTCTTCGTCGGCTATCCATCGGAATTTCACCGATTCATCCTTCTTGGTGGTAAGCAGTCTTGCCTCTTCTTCTGATCCTTCCCATTTGAAGGTAAAAACATCTCCTCGTATATTCACGTCGTCGGCAAACCATTCAGACAAGCCACTAGGAGTGCTAAGACAATTGTATATGATCTTAGATGATGACTTTATGAGGTATTCCCGTTCGAACTTTTCCTTCTCCATAATTTTTTAAATATGCGCTATGCGCGAAACCGTGACAATATAGCAAAAATAGTAGGGAAATAGTGCGCCAATTCACACATTGACATACTTTGTGAGTACTATCATTGTTTGACCGCTAAATTCAACCAAGTAATTTAATGGTTTGTTGGTCTATTTTTTTCTTTTATCTTTGCGCCCGCTTTGGAGTAGATGAAAGCGAATATTTCTTGAATTCAGTAGTGTTTTCAAGGGTTATGGCGAGGTAGCTCAGCTGGTTAGAGCGCATGATTCATAATCATGAGGTCGGGAGTTCAAGTCTCCCTCTCGCTACAAAAAAGAGGACGATCAAATCGGCCTCTTTTTTTTTTACATTCATACGGGGTGTTCGCTTTTATTTCGATTTGAGCAGACGCTTTTGCGCTTGTCGCTTAAAAGACTTCGTTTCATGGTCCATCATACCCTCGAGTATCATGTGATACTCCCGCTCGATTTCTGGCCAAAGTTTACTTATTCGATCCAAGATTAACATGCTATTGTATTTGACGGCAACAGCCATGCTCGGGCTTTGCAGGTAAAGCAGACAGTCTGTGGCCAATTGACCTGCATGTTCTTCATCGAAGCCAGCGTTAAGAATCACTTTTAGGAGATCGCGTTTTATGGCGTCTGGCTTTAGTTTGTTCAGGGTGGGAATTATCTGGTCATAGGTGTTGGCTACCAACTTGGTATCCATGCTTGACAACTGACGGAAAACCCACGCCGCCTTTGCATTTGCCGGAGGCTTACCTTTTATTATAATGTCAATTAAGGGAGAAAGATTCTGTTCAGGACAATCTAAAACACGTTGGGCAAGATTGATTGCTTCAACCTTGCCCACTCGAGTGTATAAATGTTTTTCCCATTGAATTAGATCACTCATCGTCAGGATCGCTGATCATCATGGGTGGAAGTTCGTTTTTGGTGCCATCGCCATTGGCTTCATTTTCTTCCAATCGCGTTAACAACATGTCAATTTGATCGGCGCCCAATTGCTTGGCTATCACGCGTTTATCCTTGTCCAATAAATAGATTTTAGGCGTGCTAAATATATCGAAGGTCGTACGGAAGTTCAGACTTTGAAGTGTAGTGATACCATTCATTAATACATAGCGCACGGTGTCTGGATTCTCGTTACCCACCAAAGGGTCGTCGCTCACATTGATCCACTCGCCAATGCCTTTCTCCTCAATGAATTTCTTCCAAGGACCGCGTTCATAATCGTTGCCGATAGCGTAAAAGGTAAGTCCGCGGTCTTTCCAATCATCATAAACTTCGAGCAGCTTAGGCATTTCCTTTTTGCAATGTCCGCAGGTACTTTCCCAAATGACGATAGCCGTATACTTAGAATCGATGCCATGCAAGGAGACCCAATTTGTATCGGTCACGTCTGGTAAGATAATATCAGGGACAATTTCTCCACACATGGTTGGTTTCTTTTTATCGGAAGCTTCAATGAGCTCGGCAAGTTTTTCCTCGGTGAGCCAATCTACCTTACCCGTTTTGTAATACGTATCTACCAGGTGAACAAGAACCTTGTCCATGCACATGATATTGCTGCTTTGAGCATTGTAAGTCGCAAAGTGAAGGATATACTTGAAGATGTCATCATGGCCTTCAACGCGATCAACTAGTTCTCGAACTAAGATTGAAACAGAGTCGGGCATCTGGGGAATAACCTTGTTGACATATTTATCGACGAGCTTGTGGAATGTTTGGTCGCGCACCATGCGGTTGTCGGCCAAATCACAATTGTCCCAGTAGTGGTTTCTGTACCACATATACTTCCACAATTTTTCATCCTCACCTTCTGGGGCAGTCTCAGGTATTTCAACATCCATGGACATACGGATGTACTTTCCAACCAAGCGATCTTTGTGCTTTTCGATTAAGTCTTTCTGGTACTTGATAACCTCCTCGTTCAAGGCAATGATCGAAGTCCGCGCAGCATCTCGTTGTTCCTCACTTCGCAATGAATCGTTGAGCACCACTTCGTATGGCATTCTTTCGCCTCGCTTTTTATTGATGAATTGGATGTAGTCGAAGAATACTTGGTTGTCGACAGATTTCTTGATCTCCAAATGCTCGACTAAATTGAGTGTATCTGTGACGAAATCGATCTCTTCACCGGCGACAAGGAAGTCGAAATAGTGCGGACCAGGGATAACAACGGCATATTTACCTTGTTCGTCAAAAGGTTTCCCAGCAAAACTAAATCGTCCCTGCTTGTCACAATAGGTTGTGTCGTTATAATAAAGACGGTTTCCGTAGTAATTCGCTAGATAAATGGTGGTGTCACTGAGACCTTTAATCTGTCCTTTGATGCGATAATTCGCAGGAGTAGATTTACTGGTTTGACAAAATGCTTGGGTTGGTGCCAAGGCTAGGAGTAAAAAAGCTAAAGAGGCAAAAATTGTTCTTATCATACTCAAGTTTGTTCAGTGATGGCAAATTTCGTACTAGAGTTGTCCGAGTCGACAAAATTAACATTTATTTAAGTCCTTTCGCGCCTTTCTAGACTGCTCGCTTCGGCTTCCACTTTGTGCCATATTCTGAAGATTGCACTTTTCGTAGTTGAATGTACTCCCTCCATCCGAGAATTAGGCGGACGAGATTTTCCACGTGGGCAAATTTGATGTCAAAACGAGCGCCAACAGATAGAGCTTTGTGAATCACTTCCAAGGGTAGGATTAGACCAGAATTGATATACGGGATGATAGGCAGTTCTTTGAGAATTTCCTGTGCGTGGTCTATGTTTTTTGCGATTGGCACTTCGTGCAAATGATGTTTTAGGAAACAATCCAACAACACAAGAGCTTCTTCACGAACTGTTGCCTGATTAAAATCGATGAAATTAGCAGATAGTTCAGGGTAGACCTGAGATAGTTGTCCGCAAATGGTACCAGAAGTCGTTGATAGCTCAAATACAGGAAGCCGTTCGTTGGAAATAGACTTGATAGTCCGCGGGTCGAGTTTCCATTCTTTCTCGATCACTTCTCCTTGCGAATCCACGAGAATGCGCATCTGCTTCCTGAGCGAGTAATAAAAGTGGAGAAAATCTTCCCCATTTGCCTTGTGCGAAATATTTTTTGAAAAGGAACTCGATAGGACAAAGTTGGGAGAAGGCTTTATACTCACCGTTATATTTCGGTCGGCGCACGTTTTTAGAATCTCGTTGACCGGTATGATCGAACTCGAATCGTAGAGAAAGACCTCATCAATTTCATGTTCGTCCAGGGCCTCACTAAATATTGTACCCCATCGAGGGTTTGCTCCTAAAGGGAGGGAATAGTGTGCAACGGGAAAGGATTTCTTTAATCTAAAAACATGCTCTCGCAGCATAGACAAATGCAGTAGAACTGAGAATGCTGAGTCGTTCTTCGGGATAGCACTGATGTCCTCGACGGCTAAAAAGACGGTGTCCTGATTTGGACATACCACATCATGATTTGGAAAAAGGTTCTCCATGCTCAGGAGAACGAGTGTACGAGCGCCCATAATTGAATTTCACGTTAGATAAAAGCGGAAGCGTGAATGGAAACAGGCTAAATGGGGTATTGGCTAAATGTTATGTATGCCTAATATAATAAAAATAGTTGCCTAGATCAAGGATTCGCGATAATCCTGAATCGACTTGAACATTTTGAAATACAATTCTTGCGGCTTAAATGGCTTTGTGACATATTCGTTCATACCTACTTGAAAGGCACGTTTTCTTTCACTTGCGAGTACATCGGCAGTTAAAGCGATGATGGGAATGTCACGCTTTGGAGAATCGAGTTGTGTGCGAATGAACTCACAAGCAGTAAAGCCATCCATAATGGGCATTTGCAGGTCCATAAGAACCAAGTCGTAGTCATTTTCGACAAAAAGTTCGACAGCTTCTTTTCCGTTTATGGCAAAGTCGACGTCAAAAGAATCACCCCATACTTCGAATATTTTCTCGGCCAGGACACGATTCATGTCGTTGTCTTCGGCCAAGAGGATCTTTGCCCTCAACGTAGAATCTTCGTGAATTTTGATGTTGAAAGGATCTTCTGCCTCAACGACGGCTTCGCAACAATCGAAAGCAATTTCAAAGAAGAAATTACTGCCTTCGCCGAGTGTGCTCGTAACCTGGAGGTTGCCATCCTGGAGCTCGACTAGTTTACGCGAAATCGCCAAACCAAGGCCTGTTCCACCATACAATCGTGTGGTATTCGACTCGGCCTGTTTGAAGTCGTCAAAAATAGCTTCCAGTTTGTCGGCCGGAATGCCAATTCCCGTATCGATTACTTCAAATTTCAGGGTGGACCTAGACGGGGTTGCCTTGGAATTCGAAACCCGGAGCTTAACGGATCCTTGATTTGTGAATTTGACTGCGTTGTTCAGCAAATTCAGCAGGATTTGGCTCATTCGTACGGCGTCGGCCTTGATTCCTTGTACTACATCGTCGCCAATTTCAAGCTCAATATCTAGTCCTTTATTGGAGGCGTTTATGGCCACTGTATTGATCACGCTGTTCAACAGATCCCTCACATTCACGGGGAGCAGTTCGAAGTCGATTTGACCAGCTTTGATCTTGGACAATTCAAGAATGTCGTTGATGATGGCCAATAGATGATTCGAAGAATATTTGATGGATTTTAGATATTCTCCTTGTTGTTGATCAATGTCTGTATCCATCATCAACCGCGTGAAACCCAGCATTGAATTAAGTGGAGTTCGAATTTCATGACTCATATTGGCCAAGAATCGTTCCTCGGCATGTTTGGCTTCTTCCGCTTCATCACGTGCTTTAATCAGTGCAATTTCTGTCTTCGTGCGGTGTTCGACTTCTTCTTGGAGCAGCTGATTTTGTTCCAATAAATCTGAGGTTTTCTCTCGCACTATTTGATCGAGCATTGCATTGTGCTGTCGGATTTCACCTTGCTTCTTTCCCGCGTAAGCAGCGATAAGGCCTAGGAAAAGTGGCGCTGTGTCGATTATCCAATGCAGCGGTTGGGTTGTCTGCACCTGAACAACCGAAGACCAGCTAAATGGCAACTCACTCATCCAAATATCAAATGGTGTGGCAATCAGAGGAAAGCAGACACCAAAAATAATTCCGCAGAGGGCGTAGGTATATGTCTGGTTGTTTTTCATTGTTCTCAAGCTTGGCTACCTTTGGTCTTGCAAATTGTGCTTAACCAAAGACTTATTTGTTGACCAAATTATTCCAAAGCCGCATTGCCGGATGTAGGACGAAGTCTGTAAATATGGACATCCGATACATACAAGATGGTGTCCCCAAACCAATCGTGATTTTTAGTCACGGATACAAAGGCTTCAAAGATTGGGGTTGCTGGAATTTGGTGGCTTCAAAATTTGCCGACGCTGGATTTATTTTCATCAAGTTTAATTTCAGCCACAATGGGGGGACCGATGAACAATTACTTGATTTTCCGGACCTAGAGGCTTTTGCCAACAATAATTATTCGCTCGAATTGGACGATTTAACTCGAGTGATTGACTGGGCCGAAAAATCGGAAGACATCCCAAGCAATGAGAAAGATCTCAGTCGAATTTCTCTGATTGGACATAGTCGGGGAGGAGGGATAGCGTTGCTAAGGGCGAGCGCGGACAGACGTGTACGTTCTATAGCACTTTGGGCATCTGTTTCTGATTACGGGGTACGATTTCCCTATGGAGATGCGCTAGTCGATTGGGAACGGAATGGAGTTTATTTTGTTGAGAATGCGCGTACAGGTCAACAATTGCCTCACAATTATCAGTACTATTTAGATTATCAGGATAATATTGAGCAGTTGGATATCAGAGGCAAGGCTAAGATATTGGAGCAGCATGCACTTGTCATTCACGCAGCCGATGACGAGGCCGTTCATTTCTCTGAAGCCATGCGTTTGGCCAAATGGATTCCCAATTCACAGTTAATCATCTTACCCCAAGGCGGCCATACATTTGGAGCCAAACATCCTTTTCCGGGTGATGAATTGCCAATCTATTTGGAGGAAGTTGTGGATACAACCATTGAATTCTTTGAATAAAAAAAGCCGACTATTCATTAGTCGGCCTTCGTTAAGCACTGGGAATATGCTTTTGTAAGTAAGCCTTTAGTTGGATGGTGTGTTAGTATTTACCTCTCCTCGAGACTCAAAAAGCGCTTTTTGATTGTTGAGATCCTGCAACTCGATCTTAGCATTTCTCAATTCTTGGGTATTGCCATTGATTTGATCTTGCGTTCGCAACAATTTATTCTTTTGTCTTTCATTCTTCTTTTTCAAGGTTTTGAGATCTTTTTCAAGGTTTTGAGATCTTTTTCAAGGTCGGACAAGGCCTTGTCCTTTTCGACTAATGAGTTGGCGGTAATAGTCTCTTGTGTTTCTTCAATGCTTTCATCGATTTTCACAACGGTATCGTCATTTTCGACAATTTGAGATTCCATTCTTTCGATTTCGGCTAGCATCTTCTCGATTCGTGCTTTTTTCCGGATGATTGCATTCTCGTATTGGTCTGTCTTGGAATCAAGTTTTCGCTTGTCTTTTTCAAGTCGGTCAATTTTATCTTCAAGTGGATCCAAATCATGGCCATTCATAGATTCTTTTACCTGGGCCGTTTGAACGACATTTTCCTCTTGCTGTTTTTCGTTGCGGTCAATGGCGCGACGAATTTCCTTGTCCTCTTGTTGTAACTTGGAGATGAGTTTTGCTTTTCGAGAAACAGACTTCTCGAGTTTTTGTGCTTCGTGGTTCAAAGTCTTCGCGTCCTGCGAATATGTATTGGAGGCGAGGGTGCTATTGTTTGTTTCTTGGCCTTCGGCAAATAGGGGAGCGCACAGAATTAAGAGAATTGCTAGATTTTTCATTACCAAACTGATTAGGTGATTTTATATTGAGACGCAAAATCAAGGCCATAGTCACATTTTGCACAAAAAAAAACCGCTGCCCAAGTTGGACAGCGGTTTCTTAAATAAACAGATTATAAAGGTCCTATCGTTTCACGACAAGTTTTTGAGTCAGCACAGAATTTCCAGCGATCGCTTTAACCAAATATACTCCCTGCTCGAAAGTTTGAGTTGGAATAGTAACATTTGAAGTACCTGCTACATTTGCAGCATATACAAGCTCTCCTGTAAGAGAATAGATTTCAGTATAAACTTGCTTACCGCCGTAGTTGAGGTCTAAAGTAACCTCTTCGTTGGCTGGATTTGGATACATATCAAATGAACCAGCTGTTGCTACTTCAGCAACTCCTACCATTTCATTTTCTACGTAAACGTCATCTAGGTAATATAGACCTGGTCCAAAACCATTTCCTGATGCAAAGAAGTTGATGCTTGAGCAAAAACCATCCCATCCCATAGATCCAACCAATGCGTCATCTACGAAAACTTGAGCACCCATAATATCAAGGTCAACCATTACTTCAACGTTCACCCAAGTGTCATGGTTGAAAGTTCCAGATCCAACAACTGCCCCATCTCTAATGGTCTCAACACTACCATCATCTTTCAAAGTACACTCGAAAGCCCAGCCAGTTCCTGGTTGTGGTGCTTCTTGAATGTTGAAGTATCCAGCATTTCCAGTTGGCACATACATCCAAAAGCTGATGTTAATTACGCCAGCATTTTGGAACATTGGCAAGAGAATATCAGTTGGACCTCCTGTCGTAAGATTGGTTTCAACAAATTTTGCAGAATTCACTCCGCTGTGCGCTTGCTCGGTCGAGATAAATGTATCTACATCGGTTCCTTCACCGGCTACACCTGACCATGTGCTCCAAATATCAGAGTTCAACGCGAGGTAATCACCATCGGCGAATCCTTCTAAATCATCGTCTACAACTACAGTTTGTGCATTTCCGAAACTGAAGCAGAGAGCCCCAGCCATTAATAGTAAAGTTCTTTTCATACGTATAAGGTTTAATAGGTTTGTTTTCGAGAACAGTTGCTAATATAAGGAATGCGTTGAGTTTTACACAAGCGGAAGCAAATCATTCAAGTAAATCGACAAGTAATTTGAATTCTTCTTGGAATCTAGTGCCCTTGTTTTTGGCATACCAAAGCTGATTTTCCTTGGCAAAATCGTCGTATGAAATTTTAGGTTCAGGTGCTTGCTTGTATTCCATTACGCGCTCTTGAAGCGGCGCAGGTCGTGGTCCCCAACGGAAGACAACCTCCGATTTGTCGTTCAGGCAAACAATGATAGGAATGGATTGACCTCCATTTGTCAGAAAGAGGTTCATAATTGCAGGATTTTCGTCACGCAACATGTACCGAGTTTGCACATGGTCTGACAGAGAAGCCAAGCGTTCCAAAATCGGAATGTTTTGGGCACCATCACCACACCATGATTCTGTGATTACTAGCCATGTATAGTGATTGGTTAGCGAAGCGATTTTGGCCGACAGTTCCATGTCCAGCTGCTGCTTCCGATAAATTCTCTTCATGCGATGCTCGTTCAGTTTGCTGTATTCAACGAGTTTCTCATTTTGGACGTGGCCAGTAGTGAGCTCTTGTTGGTGTAAACCTTCAATCAGTTGAACATATTCTTCATAGCTATGTGTGCCTTCTAGATCTGAAGCCACAAGCGCTTTGAGTGCTGACATTTCTTCTCCCATGTAGCAAAATTACACATGAATTTGAAATCGATGATCACAAAATAGTCCCGCTTGTTTAGCTTTGCGAAAAACCAATGATATGATCTGGGGAAATATCCGTAAAATGAAAACGCAGCTCACTGTTCCAGTGACGTATCACTTACCCTTGTTCGATGTGCTAGAGCCTGCCGAATCACTGCACATGAACGAATTGATTGGCAAACAGATTCGGATTCAATTTGACGGAGACATTCACTGCGTGGTCAATGGAAAAAAGATTCCCAAGGTCTTTGGTGAAGGGATGTCCTATGAAGCCTTTGTGACCTCTCCTTTGGCGACCGAGAGTATTATCCGCCCTGAACTCAGTAGGATCCACGAGGGTATTGCCCTTCGTGACAAGGAGTGGGAAGAACTCCACCACAACAAACCTCATTACGTATACCTATCTCTTACCAGTGGAATCAAAGTGGGTGTGACACGAGATGTGAATATACCGTTCAGATGGATCGATCAAGGGGCCGTAGAAGCTATTTTATTGGCTTACACACCCTATCGCCAACTCGCGGGACTCATAGAAGTGGAGCTCAAACAGCATATTTCTGATCGTACGAATTGGAGGAATATGCTCAAGAATGTTTTTGTGAACGAACAGTCTTTGGGGGACATGAAAGATGATTTGCTCGAAGAGCTTCCGGAGGAATATTATGATTTTGTGAGTGAAGACGATACCATCACGAAAATTGAATTCCCGGTACTCGAGTATCCCGATAAAATCAAGAGTATGAAACTCGATAAGTTTCCTTTGATAGAGAAGAAGCTAGTCGGAATAAAAGGACAATACTTGCTTTTTGATGACAGTACCGTCATCAACATGAGAAGCCATGCGGGTTATAGAATTGGAATTGAAGTGCTTGACTAATTCTGAGTTGGGTCGTCTGGAAAGTTGGCTATGATTTGCCCGTTCTTCCCCATTGATCGCATGATTGTCTTCCACAAGTCATCAATCTCGGTATTCATCAATACACCCGATTTAATGTCTTTGACAAACCATGATTTGAGTTTGAGCTCCTCGTCAAGTTGATTGGCCGACCATCCTGCATACCCTACAAAAAATCGAATCTGATTCTTGTCAATCAGTCCGTGAGCAATCTTGTCGCGCAACTTATCAAAGTCACCTCCCATATATATTCCATCGACGATTTCAATGCTGTCTGGAATCACTTCACCCAAAGTATGGATGTAATACAAATTCGAGTTTTTTACCGGTCCGCCTATGGAGATTTTCGTATCAAACTCAGGCAATGCCTCGATAATTTGGTCCAAGTCTACATCAATATAATTGTTCAACACAAAGCCAAAAGAACCTTCTTCGTTGTGCTCGCACAGCAATATAACCGTCCGCTTAAAGTACGGGTCATCGAGAAAAGGTTCCGCCAATAGGACTTTTCCTTTACCTGGTTGTATGTCTCCTTTCGGACCTAGATCAAACTTCATTTCTTTGTTCGCTTACCGTTTTAACACAAATAGCGCCTATAAAGTTGCTATTTTACGCATGTTTTTAAATTCTGACAATTTCATTCGATCATGAATTCAGCAAAATTTCAACAGCCCAGTGGATTTATCAAAACAAATTGGTGTTTAAATATCGGACTAGTTGTCGGCCTTTGCCTCAATACCTTGTGCGGTTTTTCACAAATCAATCAACCTTTCACAGGAAATAGCAGCATTCCCTACCCTGAATTAATCGAGGAGTACAAAGCTCTGGACGCCAATTGCAAGTTTGCCCAGCTCCTAGAATTCGGTCAGTCAGATATCGGAGAGCCACTGCATATCTTCGTCATCAACCCCGATCTTAATTTTGATTTGAAGTCGCTTGCCGATGAAAAAGTGGTGTTGCTCATCAACAATGGAATTCATCCTGGAGAGCCATGCGGTGTTGATGCCAGTTTGAAATTGGCCAAAGACTTGTTGGCCAAAGATTCACCTATGCAATCTTTTTTGGAGAACGTTGTTGTGTGCATCATCCCTATGTACAATATTGGAGGTGCTTTGAACCGAGGTTGCTGCAGTAGGGCCAATCAAAATGGTCCAGACGAATACGGATTTCGCGGAAATGCCAGAAACTTGGACCTCAATCGCGATTTTGTGAAATGTGATTCGCAAAACGCCAAAAGCTTCAATAAACTCATGGGGTCCCTTTCTCCACATTTATTTATCGACACACATACTTCAAACGGGGCCGACTACCAATACGTGATGACAATGATCGCCACACAGCCCGACAAGGCGACGGCAATTTTGGGCGAGTATATTCGAAATGAAATAAATCCGGCCGTCTACGAAACAATGAAGGCCAGTGGTTGGGAAATGATTCCTTACGTGAATACAATGGGTAAAACACCTGAATCGGGCATTACAGATTTTCTAGAGACTCCGCGGTATTCAACAGGTTTCACCTCTCTTCACAACTGCATTGGGTTTACGAGTGAGACGCACATGTTCAAGCCTTTCGAGCAACGAGTGGAAAGTACCTATCAATTCGAGAAAGCGCTTTTAGCATTCGCAAATGAGCATGCGCAGGAGATCCGAGAACGCAAGTCGCAAGCCAATCAAGCGGTTAGATCCCAACGAGAATATGCGATCCAATGGGGATTGGATACGACCCAATGGAAAGATCTAGACTTCAAAGGTTACGAGGCGGAGTATACAACCTCATTGGTAACAGGTAAGGAACGCCTGCATTACAACCGTGAGAAACCAAAGAACTTGGATATCAAATATTTCGACCACTTTATGCCAGCCTTGATGGTTGAAGCACCAAACTATTACATCATTCCACAGGCGTGGATAGAGGTGATTGAGCGCTTGGAGTGGAATCAGGTTGCTATGACGCGATTGGAAGATTCCCATGTGATTGAAGTGGAGACATACCATATCGTTGACTACAAAACTTCCTCAAAGCCTTATGAAGGACATTATCTCCATCATGATGTTCAACTGGAGAAAACAAAGGAAAATATCACTTTTCGAAAGGGTGATTACGTAGTGAAAGTGAACCAGAAGTTGAATCGTTACATTGTTGAAACGCTGGAACCGCAATCGGTAGATTCATTTTTTGCCTGGAATTTTTTCGATTCTATACTTCAACAAAAGGAGTGGTTTAGCGACTATGTCTTTGAAGATCAAGCGGAGCAAATGTTGGGTGACAACGAATCACTTAGGACCGAGTTCGAGGCAAAAAAATTGATCGACGAAGAATTCGCAGCTAGCCATTGGTGGCAGCTATATTGGCTTTATCAAAGAAGTGAAAATTACGAAAACACCTTCAATCGATATCCTGTCTATCGCGTTGATGACTTGTCGGCAATCGAATAAGCAAATTCCTAAAAGCTATTTTCCCAACATGAGCTCTTCCAACAGAGCTGAAGAATGTTCCCAAGAATAGGCTTGGCTAACAAAACGTTGTCCGGATTCCGCAATGCTCGCGGCACGATCTGGATTTTGCAATAACTCGATGGCCAATTTGGCAAAGTCCTCTGGATGATGACCGATCAGTATATCTTTGCCGTCTTCAGCTCCCAAAGCGTTATTGGCTAGTCTTGACGTGATGCAAGGTAGCTTCATGCTCATGGCTTCAAGCAATTTGTTTTGAAGTCCGCTGCCGATTTGCATCGGAGCCAAAAACACGTGGCTTTCGGCATACGCATCTCGAATATCGTCCATCCATCCGGTTACTGTCACATCTTTTGATTGAAGTGACTTGACCTGATTTGAAGGCTGCGCTCCAGCAATGAGTAGGTTGGCCTCTGGAATAGTCTTTTGAACCAATGGAAGTATTTTTTCGGCCAGCAAAATAGCGCTGTCAACATTGGGCGGGTAATTCATGTTGCCGGTAAATACCAAGTGGTACTTCTTATCCTTGTTTATAGGATGGAAGAATTCCTGATCAACCCCGTTGGGGATTACTGCAATTTCTTTGCGCTGCGGATGGAAGATGAAATCTCGATCTTGTTCCGAAATAATCACATGGTGTTCAAAATACTCGTAGATGAGATTCTCGTAGGCCACCAAACGCCGAAACTCTTCACGCAATATGCGCTTCATTATCCACGATGACTTTGCAATGCGGCGCTCAACTCCCTTGTTGAAAGCATCCATGTAGTCAAGAGTTTTCGGGACTTCGTGAATGTGTTTGACGTGCTCTGCAGCTCGTATGAGCTGACAATAAATATGATCGGGTTGAAATTGCTTGACCAGCTCATAAATACGCTTTCGCACATGTCGTTGGTAGAAATAATGAACTTGAAAAGGGCGATCGGAAAAGATGGCCAGGAACATCCTCCAAATAATCAAGAGCTTATTCAGCGGAATGATCTCTACTTGGGAGCAAATGGACTTCAAATTCTCCATGCCATCAGCGGGAAGTTTTTCATCGCTGAGGCAGCACAAGAAAATTTCGTTGTTCTTCGACAAATGCTTGAGCTGATGATAAATTCTCAGCTTGTCACCCTTTTCAAGAGGCCACGGGATTCGAGATGTGATTACGAATATCTTCATCTATTGATCAAATCCAAATAGAACTGGATGAGGTTCTCGGTGATTTTTTCGTTGTCAAATTTCTGCTGTGCCAACAGCTTGGCATTTTTTCCAATTTGCGCGCAGCGCTGAGCATCATTGTTTAAATCAAATAAAGCCTGCGCAAATTCCTTTCCAGTGGAAGCCAGGATGAGGTCTTCGCCATTTGTGTAGTCAATACCTTCTGCTCCAATTGGTGTCGAAACGATGGTCTTCCCCATAGCCATTCCCTCGATGATCTTAACTCGAACGCCGCTCGCAGAAAGTAAGGGTACGATCATTACCGACTTATCGGCCATAAATTCCGTGGCATCTGCAACCTCGCCCTGTACAATTACATTTGGAAAGTTCCCTTCAAGCAAGTCTTTAGGCATCCTTCTACCTGCAAGATGCAAGGTCAGATTAGGAGACTTGGCTAAGACTTTGGGCCATACTTCTTCTAGAAACCAGACAATACCTTCCAAATTTGGAGTCCAGTCCATGCTGCCTAGATGAAAAACTTTCATTTCCGCTATCGATGAACCAGAGCTAGGGTAATCCGCTATGTCAATACCAAACGGAATATTAATAATAGGCTTGGCGCATCCAAGGCTGATGTGCTTGGCCTCATCTTCGGCAGAAATGGCTGCGACCCCATCTACTTGACCTGCTACGGATAATTCGTACTCCTTTAGTTTTCGGGATAAGTATTTCAAATATGCGCGCTTGGGCAAACTCTTGGTGCCGCCAGCTACTTTTTCCCAAATAACATGCTCTAAGTTGTGCGAACGCAGAACAAGTTTGGCCTTGCTATGTCGCCTGCATGTTCCTATATAGGGGGTCATGAACAAGCTTTCCAGGTGGATAACATCGAACTTTTGTTTCCGAAGGATCTTGGCCAAGCGTATATCGAAATCTGCCGTAAAAAACCGACTCACGTTGTAGGAGTCCTGGGTGATCAGACTTGAAAATGCGTCGACTATACTAATGGTCGTGTCAACAAAGACGCCTTGTATCCCCGTCTGCTCAATATAATCGGCAGGTAAGGTGTCAATGTCCAAATCGTGTTTATGCGTATAAATGGTGAGGATTTGAACGCTGTGTCCGGCTTTGAGCAGACCTTGGGTGACATTGTTCATCGCAATGCATCCTCCGTCCCTTGCGGGCAATGGGGGCTTATGACAAAGTTGAAGTATTTTAAGCTTTTGCGACATCCTTTTTTGCCAACCTATTTTTAATCTTCTTAAAGAATTTCGAGTATGCTTCCTTGTCCATCAAGGCCGAATCATTCATAGCCTTCCAGGTCATGAGCACGCCCACAGGAAAGAGGACGAAGGTACTCAACCACATTCCAAGCCACACATCGATTGTACCGATTTTTGCCATTTTTTCTCCTACAACCATGATGACGTAATAGACAATGAACAAAACAAAGGCGGTGAGTGCCGGCATGGCAATTCCTCCTTTCCGGATGATGGCACCCAGCGGAGCACCAATAAAGAAGAGCACGAAACTCGCGACGGCAAAGAAAAACTTTCTGTGCCATTCGATCAAGTGTCGGCGTTTGAAGTTCTCCTTCGTTTCGACTTCTTTTAAGGCATTGTCGATAAAGTCGTGCTGCTGACGAGCAAGTTTCTGTGCAGCGTCAAGAATCCTTGTTTGCTGACTATGTCCAAAGCCAAGCAATAGCGATTTATCTGTGGGGGCGTTGGAAGTATGGTCGGCTAAAATCAATTGAACGCTGTCTCGCAGGTAGGCGGTATTCTTATAAATGTACTTTATCGCATCCTGTTTTCGCCGCTCCATTTTTACATCAATGCTGTCGATCGTATTATCGAGTTGGTTGATGGTCATCATTTCATAAGCATGCGCAAATAATTCTTCGTCGGCCTTCTGAAATTCAAGTGAACTTAAATCGATTCGCAGGATTTGCTCTTTAAAAGAATTGGACACGCTAGGGTACTTTTTGTCCTTTGGTTTGGCTGTTTCCTTTTGTTCGTCATAGCTATAACCGTCGTACAAGCGGAGAACAAGATACCGTTCGTCTTCCGTTTGTTTCATGTTTCCCGACTTAGCCCGAATAACCGTCTTGTTTCCCCGCTGACCGCGATGGTCATAAATCAATACATCGCCGAGTTCATCCGTTTCTTCATTCTTGGAGGACACGCGAATTGCCAAATCATCAATACCCGTGTAGAATTGGTGTTCGACCAAGTTGAGCGCTGGCTTTTGTTTGGTAATACTATAAAGAAGGGTTCGAAACTTGAGGTTGGCAATAGGCCACACGTTGTTGGCAAAGAAAAAAGCTCCAACCGACATGATGAAAACGCTAAAGATCAGGGGACGCATGATGCGGAGTAGACTTATTCCGGCAGACTTCAAGCTGGCGAGCTCATAATGCTCGGCAAGATTGCCCATGGTCATAACTGAGGCCATCAAAATCGCCATAGGCAGGGCCATGCTTACGAGTCGGGCAGAGAAGTAGGCCAATAATTGGAGAATAACAAAGAACTCCAAACCCTTTCCCATTAAGTCGTCCAAGTACAACCACACAAATTGCAGTTCGAAAACGAAGACCGAGATAAGGAAGGAAACGATGAATGGGCCTAAGAATGACCGAATAAGAAGTTTGGATATTTTCTTCACTCTCCAGAGTTATGTGCGCAAATATAACGCGACCAAAAAGAAAGACGTATGGTTGGCCCATGTTTTAATCACATTTTGTTTTTCGTAGGTCCAGAGTGCTTCATGGATATCGAGTGACCGTGATTCAACGCAATTCCCCATACATTTGCCTTGTGCTAAAAAAAAGTCGATATGCAGTTACTGGCAACCAATGTGTGTAAGAAACAAGATCTAGGAGTCCACAATAATTTGTTTGGAGGTACCATGCTGTCGTGGATTGATGAAGCTGCAGTTGCTTTTGTGAATGAAGTGTGCTATTCACCGAATATGGTGACTTTGAAGATGGATGAGGTTTTCTTTCGTTCGCCCGTAAAGGAAAATAACCTGATTAAGATATACGGACAGGTGGCGAAATTTGGAAATTCTACAATCGTGATTAATGTGGAGGCCCGCAAGTTTAACGTGTATTCGCATGAGGAAGCTAGTGTGTGTACAACGAGGATTACCTTCGTGCGCATTGACGATGATGGAGCTGCCATTCCAATTGCCAAACACGTCAAAGACAAATATCCTGACCTGCAATAGGGAGGAATCGCTTTTATCATTTTGTAACCTTTACCATAGACCCGCGTTGAAATTCATAACGCTCAAGCGTAGGACGATTCCCAAATACTTGAATTTACAGGGGTTTTTGTTCAAAATTTGAGAGTTTCGGTAAATTGAAAACAGCCGAATTGCATAAATTGGTCTAATTATCTCATGTCATCATGAAGCAACTGGTAACGGTATTCGTGATGTTCTTCTTGACACTTGGCGTTTATAGCCAGTATTCAACGGAACATCAGGCTCTTTTAAAAGAAGCCAACGAAGCATTTGAAAACAAAGAGTATGTCGAGGCTTATCCTAAGTTCTCGCAGTTGGTATCTCTATATCCTAAAGATGCTGAGCTCAACTATAAATTCGGAACATGCTGTATCTATAGCTCGACAGATAATGAGCAAGCGATCAAGCACCTCGATTTCTCCATTAAAAAAGGAGCTCCAGTCGACGCCCAATATTTTCTAGGTGTTGCCTACCACTTGAACTATGAGTTCTCAAAAGCCATTGAAGCCTACGAAGCATTCAATCGAAAGGCCGACACCAAGCAAGTAGCCCTATCTGATGCTGCGCGTCAAATTGAGATGTGTAAAGCTGGAAAAGGACTTTTGGCGGGAATGGTCGATCTTGTTGTGCTCGATAAAAAAGAGACTTCAGAGGCCGATTTCTTTCGTTACTTCAATTTGGAAGGAATTGGAGGTAAGCTACTCACTGTTCCTACCGAATTGCAAACAAAACTAGATGTCAAGAAAGGTCACACTGGAGTGATTCACTTTCCTGTTGGATCCAATGTGATTTATTTCTCGAGCTACGGTAAGAAGGGTTCGACGGGAAAAGATATTTACCGCGCGAGCGTTATGCCCGATGGGTCATTTTCTCAAATCGAAACAGTTCTTGGCGACATCAATACCCCCTATGATGAAGATTTCCCATACATGCATCCCGATGGAAAGACGCTTTACTTCGCTTCTACGGGTCACAACAGCATGGGCGGTTACGATATTTTTAGAAGTCAGATCGATCCCGCCACAGGATCTTTCGGACCTGCTGTGAATATGGATTTTGCCATCAATACACCCGGTGATGATATCTTATATGTGGCCGATTCGTTGAACCAGTCGGCCTATTTCGCTTCCGGACGAAGCAGTTCGAAAGGTAATCTTCACGTGTATAAAGTGATGGTCAAAGGAATTCCTCTGCACCTCATTTTCTTGAAAGGTGAGTTCTTTTCGCAGTTTGATCAACAAGCTAAATCGGCCAAAATTTTGGTGAAAGATGAGCTTACGGGTAAGCCAGTGACCGAATTGCGTACCGACGATATGAATGGAGAATACTTGATCAGCTTTCCGAAGCCAGGATTGTATTCTTTCGAAGTTGAAACCGATCATAGCCCGATTATCCATCAAGGCATGGTCGAAATTCCCATGGTCGATGAGTCGACTGCTTTCAGACAAGAATTGCACTTGGTGGATGTAAACGGACAGGAAAAATTAGTCATTCATAATTTCTTCGATGAAGCATTGAATGTCGATTTGGCTTCGCTTTCAGGAGAAATGCTGAGGAATAAGGCTGGCTTGGAAGTGAATGTGACTGATGAATTGCTAAGCCAACTTGAAAGTCCAAAATCGTCTATTGAGTCGGCCGAAAAGGCCACTCTTGCTGCCGGATTTGGAAAAGACGATTCCCTTGAAAGTATTGTCTCGGAGGCAAGTGATTTTGCCGATAACCTAGATGAAGAGTCTGCAAAATTGAAGTCGAAAAGCGGACAAGCATTCAGACGTGCCGAGGAACTACAACGTAAAGCGGCAAGTAAAGCGCATGAAGCTGAAGGATTCATGCACGATGTCGATCAAGACGACCAAGAGGCCTATATCCTCGCCCTGCGAGACTATGTCGACGCTCTGAATGAAGCAAAGGATTTAAGCGACGAGGCACGTGTAGCCTATGAAACCGGAGTGGAATGCATCGCCTTGGCAGATTCGTCGGCCAACGCAGCGACCAAAATCCGATTGAACAACCAATCAATTCAAGAGGCAACTGGATTTGAGGATTTTGATCTTGCCGTGGAGGGATTGCGTTGGGAGAGAGATAGGCAGATTTCACTAGCCCAAGACAAAGATGACTTGGATGCTAATCTCGTTAACCTTGCCAATCTTAAAGAAGGCGATCAGAAGCACTTGCTTCAGAAAATTAGCAATCTGCGAGCCGATGAAGATGATTTGGAACGAAAAATCAAAGTGAACGAACAAGCCTTGGCCAACGATCCAAAGAAAAAGGACATTGCTCAGCTAGAGGCAAACATCAAACAAGCCAACGAAGAGCTGAATGGAGTAAAGCAAGAAATCATATTTGAAACCGCTAAGGTTGAAGCCCTTGGTAGAGACGAGGTACGCCTCAGACAAGAGGCCAAGTTGTTGATGGATCTGACGAATGGCGGACAGCTCCTTTCAAATTACAAAGAGGGTGAGCTCAACAAAGACGAACGAGAGAAATTGCGAGCCGGAATTACTGGAACTGAAACGAAGATCGCAGTATTGGCAATTGATGATGCCGAGACGCTCGCATTGTTGGGTGATGAACAACGAGTGACAAGGAATGATATCAGCCGATTGCCAGCATTGGCTTCTACTGAAGTGGAGCTAGGTATGGAGTTGAAGTCGCTTAAAAATGTACGTTCCGAGTACGAAGCGAAGCAAATTGCATTGGTAGAGATCGATCCAGTGTCTGACAACTACCGCAGCGTGGCCATTGCTCAAATGACCATCAAAGAAATTGAACAACAAGAAGTATTACTGAAAACAGTGCGCTCGAGACTTGTCGATCAACAAGAGATCGATCAGGTCGATGAAGAATTGGTCGCTCTGTCAGATTTTAAGACCTCGGTTGAGTTGGATTTGAACGTACTTGAGTCCATTGAGACGACTGAAGTTACCGAGGAAGGAATGAAGGCAGCCATTGCCCAGGTGATGCCCGAATACAACCAAAGCATTCAAAAAGCCAACAACGCAGACGGAACAGAAATGTCTCGCCTACAAGAGAAGAATCGCGTACGTGAAGACCTCAAAGCTCGTTGTGAAGAAGAAATTAGCGTCAATGAAAATGCACTCCTGGTTTCTGATAATGCTGAAGATATTGCTCGATTCTCTATGAGGAATAGGGAGTTGAATAAAGTTGTTCAGCAGGTGGAAAATCAAATTTTAGACCTACAGTTGGTCAAAGCTGCCTATGAACTCGACAACATTGCCGTCATCGAGTCGGACAATAGCAGTAGCCAAAAACTGCAACGACAAATTGAGCTCACCAAAGAATACATGGCTACGCTGGATAACGAATCCCTAAAGCATCAGGGGCAATGGAATGAGAAGCTGGACGACAAGCGATTGGCCCAGTTGAATCAAGAACGCGATCAGGCTAGTATTAAATTAGCTGCTTATCAGTCAGACTTAGATTTAACGGTTGCTGCGGAGAATTCACCTTCGAATATTGATGAACCCGTTGCTGAAATAGGAGGGGAGGAAGCGATTAACAGTGCCGCTAACGACGAAAATACAGTCGTAGAGAATGCTGCTGCCAACAACAATTCAACTGACATTGCGGAAGCAGAATTGGCGGCTATTCCACAAAATGTGGGCTCACTTATCCTTTTGCTGGACAACGATTACCAGGAAAATTGGAACAAGGCCAATACGGAGATCAGTGATCCGGTTGAGCGATCGCAGACAAAGATTGACATGAATACAGCGTTGATCAACTCGGCTCAGAAAGAAATAGAAAACCGCGCCTTGGCCATGGATAGCAGTGACGACACGTCCAAAATGGATCAATGGCAAATGGACATTCAGTTACTCGAAAAACTAGTTGAGCAGAAGTCGGATGAAATAGACAATCTCAATAGGGTTATCGACGAAAACACCGAGGAGTGGGCAGGTCAGCCTGTTGGTGAACAGGAGTTTAACCCTGCCAATGGCTTTGACGAGAATACTTTGTACACCGAGTCAGGAAGTGAATATGTCAAAGAAATGCTTTCGACGACACTTCGAAACAACGTCCGTGCAGCTTATAAAACGGATAGCTATGCCGATTTGGTTTCGACTTACGGCAATGATGAGAACGAAATCAAGAACCAAGAAAAGATCAATACCCTCGAAACTGAAATTGCTGGTTTGGAGTTGCAAATCGACTCGGCCGACAAGGATTCGGAGAAGAAGAAACTTGATCGCAAGGCAGAGAAATTGTACCAGCAGCTGGCCGATGAGGATATTCGAAATGCGCCCAAGCTGGATGCCATGACTACGTTGAAGTTCGACGAAAATAGTGATCGAATCACCGATTTGAAGCGGTCGACAAGCGAGAAATTGGCAAGCCATGAATACCTCGCCAAGCGCGTTGAACGCCTGTTGGATGAAGTTGATTACGAATTCGAAGAGGCCGACAAAACACGAGAAGAAGCTGCTCCTGAAATCGATGAGATCAAGCAAAGTTTCATGTATAGAGATGCCTTTACACGTGAAATGGCCGCCATTCGCAACCAAGAAAAGGCCATTGAAATTTTGGAGAATATCGATGCATTGTCATTGTACAACGAAGAAGATTTGGCCACTATCATGCGTGGTGAAGCATTAAAAGCGACAAGCGCAAATGAGGATACAGCTGACCTAGAAGAAAATGAAGAGGTGGCCCCGGAAGACGCGACGATTGAAGTAGTTTTAACTGACGAAGAGTCTAATTTCCTTGATGCCGCCCAAGTTCAATTCAGCTCAGGAATTGACAAGAAGCAAGTTAAAGAAGCGGATGTCTTCACACGTGCGTCCATGGAAGAGATGCTACTTGCTGATTACACTTTGAACACCTCACAAGTAAACGAACTAGTTGAAGATGAACGTTGGGGAGCGTATTTGGTCGAAGCCGAAGAACTCACGGCAAAGAACAATGCGTACAACGATAAATTACAGCAGCGCAAGACCATGTTGGACCAGCTATCAATTCTAGAAGCCGATCTTGAAAAGTGGGCTACAATGACTCGAAACGCTCAAGATCCTGCTGAAAGGGATGGTCTGCTAGCCGAAATGCGCAAGACGTACGCCGTTGCCCAAGTTTTGTATGAAGACATTCAAGCTTTGGACAAAGAATTGGAGGCCGATGAAGCTGAATTAGCTGAATTAAATGCCCAGCTGAACGCTACCTATAATAAGGTAGAAATTGAAGCGGAGGTCAAGACCTTGGCCGAAAATATGACGGCCGATGAAGCCTTTGTGAACAATGAACTTATGCCTGCGAATGCGTCGAGTAACGATGTGAATTCGGAAGACACGATTGACAACTCGGTCGCTGATGCAACTGAATCAGAAATTGCCGACAATCCAGAAGCAAGTCCGGCGACTCCAAGGACAGCTCCGGGCACAGGAAATCCTGGAATTCCGAGAACGGCTGAAGAATTTAGATCATTTGCCTACCCAGAAGTGCTGACTAGCGAAATCTATGCTCGAATGGATGAGGCGGTTTATTCCGATGACAACCCGATTCCACTGGACATTGCTTTGCCTGAAGGCATTGTCTACAAAGTGCAAGTGGGAGCATTTAGGAACGCAATCCCTCAAAGCCACTTTGCCGAGTTCGCACCAATCATGGGTGAAACTGTCGGTACTGGAATTACAAGATATACTGTCGGTCTGTTCAAGGGTTTTACTTCCGCAGATTTGGCGAAGGCTGAGATCCGAGGGTTGGGCTACCGAGATGCTTTTGTTGTAGCATTTAGAAATGGGGTAAGAATCCCACTCTACGAGGCGCGCGAAGTAACTGGAGAGGAATTAGTTGTGTCGGCCGAAGGACCAAGAGCTTTGGAAGCACCTAGCTCAGCCGATTCACAAGTTAGTCCTAGCCCATCGTCGAATGACGCAAGAAGCACCAATTCGCAGCCATTGGCCGAGAATTCGCCTGTGGTTTCGTCTAAGACTTCATCGGCGACAGTTTCTAACGAGGTATTGGAAAAATATTACGATAACGATCCAGGCGTGGCGAAAGCTACACGAGTTGAAAATCTTGAAGGGTTGTTTTTTACGGTTCAAGTGGGTGTATACTCCAAGCCTGTTTCATCCAAAGAATTGTTTAGTGTTTCGCCTTTGAATAGTGAACTCACACAAGTGGGGAAGGTGCGCTACACGACAGGTATTTACAACAACATCATCGCGGCCTCGGTGCGAAAAGATGAAATCCGTCAATTGGGTATTCAAGACGCCTTTGTTACGGCTTATCACAATGGGAAGAGGATTTCGATTCAAGAAGCTTCGGATATTCTACGCTCCGGAGGTGCTAATGTTTTGCAAGTTACTGAAGCCAACAATGGTTCGGAATTGGCCAAACAACCGACCGAGGAGTATGATGTTTTCCTTGGAACATTTGAAAATGAAGTCCCTTCTTCAGTGGCCAAAGCTATGCTCTTCCTAGAAGACAAATACGGCATTTTACAAAAGAAGAATGGGAACGCATCAAGCTATTTCACGGCACGAGTTTCCACGATGCAACAAGCCAAAGAAATTCAAGCAGCATTCGGCGAGTACGATGTTAGCACTCAAATTCGCACCTATAAGAAAGGGGTAGAGACCAAGACTGAATAGTGTTTTTCTCAGCGCGAGCGCAAATGTCTGTTAGGGCAATTATTCAACTGCTTGTATTAGATCGGAAACATTGCCTTACAAGAATTGCGTTTGATGGATGAGTTTAAATCGACATTTTCGCAGAAGAATTTGCTTAGATTTGGCACTGGAATTTTTGGAATCAATTTAGGAAGTATGTTGAGAATTGGGTTGTTGGCAGCACTGCTGTTAGGCTTGAACTGTGCACAAGTGCAAGGTCAGTCCTTGGTGATTAATGAAATAATGGCCACAAATAATGCTACTGTACAGGACGTTTTTGAATGGGACGACTGGATCGAACTATATCTACCTGCTGGCGAAGGATTATTGAACCTCGCCGGGTATTACCTTACAGATAATCCCGACAACCTTACTAAATGGCAATTCCCGGATA
>JADFAK010000103.1 GCA_015665315.1 Flavobacteriales bacterium
GAATATATTCCTTCACCCAAGATCAGTGTCGATGAACTCGTCATAGGATTTGGAAAGAGAACAGCCATTTGCGTAGCTAAATCATTGATAGAAGTAATCGTTACCCCTTCCGATGTGGCTGAGCAGCCTGCGTCATTCGTCACTTCTACAGAATAAGTTCCCATGTCCGTGATGGTGATGCTTTGGTTTGTGGCTCCATATATGATTTCACCGTCCAAGTACCATTGCCAAGCGCTTCCTTCGGTGGCAGTAAGAATGTCCCCTCCTTCGGAAATTGTGGCTTCTGGAAGATCGTGAACCGTGATATTCACCGATTGAGGAGTGGTGCACAGAGGATTGGATCCGGTAAAAGTCAATTCGTAGACTCCTGGATCAAGAGTTTGGGCATAATTAGCTTCATCCGAAACCATGATATCGTCAAGCTCCCACAGGAATGTCTCTACGTAAGAATGTGTTGATTCGGCCAGGAGTTCTTCCCCATCGCAAAGAGCCTCAGCGCTCACTGTAAAATCACCTTCGGATCCGCATTCGTAAATCGTATTCCACGTGGTGTTGGTGATAACAGCTGGGTTGGCATCGAAGAATATATAGGCCGTGTTGTAGAACTGTGTTTCGGCTGGCAATTCCTCTAGAGGCTTGATGAGGTAAGAGACCAGTCCATGGCTATCCGGCTCGCTAAAACCACTATCGGCGAGCATAATATTTTCGAATAGGAACTGTACTTCGCGCGTTTCGAAATCCAAAATCGTTTGAACATTATGAGAATTGGCCATTAAGGCAAATGAGGAGAGGTCTAGCTCTTCGGCTATGGTATCTCGCAGCAATACAGTTTCGGCGAAGGCGTTTCCTGTGTTTTGGAAACGTATGACGTATTCGAGTTCTTGATCGCCTAGAACGTAGTGCGGTTCTTCATATCCTGGAGGGAATACCATCTTGTCGTTGGGATCCCAGGAGCAGGTGACTTCCATTTGTAGTGTTTCTTCTCCATAGGCAAGGATGTCGTCTCCGTCCATGGCGTAAGCGTATGCGGTTGAGGTAAGGATTTCGCCCATCGAATTGAAATCCGGAGTGATCAATCCTACATCGTAGAAATACATTTGACCGGGCTGAAGATTCGTAAAACTCATGTAAATACTGTTGCCCACAACGCTGTCAATGGGGGTGACTTCCACATAGCCGACAAAAAGAGGGTCATAGTCTACTTGGACAATACCGCTTATGGCTTGTGTTCCCATATTTCTGTAGCAAATGTTGTGATTCACAACTTCATCGTTGCAAGGGTATCCCCATGTATTGGGATAAAAGTCGATACATATCGCGAAGTATGCTTCATCATCGGCCATGCCAAAATCAAAACTATCGGTGCTCGCTAAGTCGTTATCATTGATGTCTAGTGAAAGTGGGGTGGAGGCAATTGGAAAAATTTCATTTTCAGCTACCGAAATCGTGTATTCTCCAGCAGGTTGAATGCCGAATGAATAATAGCCGTTCTCGTCGGTAATCGCCAAAATTCCATTCGGCTCTAAAGTAACTTGTTGGAAGGCCAATCCGAATTCAAAATCGACATTGTCGTAGGTTCCATTTAAATTGGCGTCATAAAACACGTAGCCATCTAGGTAATACAGACAAGACCCATCATTAAAGTTGGCCCAAAAGTCGAAGTTCACAGCATTCGCTGAAGTGCAGCCTGGATAGAGGCAAGACCCATCGTCGACATTGGCATTGGAATCGTAATTTGAAGCCTCGGAATCCATGCAGCCGATATACTCACAAGAGCCGTCGTCTTCCGTGGCATTTGGGTCGTAATTACTAGCTGTTGATTCCATACAACCCGGACAAATTGATGTACATGAGCCATCGTCGTATGTCGCAGCTGGATCAAAGTTACAGGAGGCGCTATCCATGCATCCATGGCACGAAAAATCGCAGGAATTTTGGTCTTCGATTTCTCCAGGCCATTCATCGTAATTGCAAGCTGTAGGATCAAGACAATTGCCAAATGGGTAGATTAATCCAAGCCCCGAACCGTCGTATTCATTCGATCCTAATTCAAATGGACTTCCAATATATGCGGCTGGATTACTTGAATTACCGTTTAGAAAAAGTTGAATATTTAGATCGTATTCTAATTGGTCTTCGGAAGGTATAGTAATCTGACAAATAAGAATTTTATTGGTAGGGCCTATTCCATGGCCATTTGCATTACATCCAGCTAAATTCGAAGTAAACCAAGCTCCATCTCCCATCTGGAGATTTGGAGACAATTCACCTGTTCCAAAGCTGTCTGGTATGACGGTTGCATTTGGCAGTGACGAAACGATCGTAGTAGACTGGCCACAGCCAATGGGATCGTCGTTATAATCGTTCGTTCCATACCACCCAATAGTTACAAAAGAGTCAAAGCAAAGAATAGGAACAAAGTTGCAAAATCCTGTTGCCAGGGCATCACCTGTTGTGGAACCCGAAGTGGAATTCCAAATTACACCACCTGACCCACCAATATAGAGGTCATTTGTCCCAGCGGCAAACACAGAACTCAAAAAATCGGCTGGATTATCTAGCTCAGCAAAAACACGATAGGTCGTATACCCCGGCACCGCGTCGACAGCATACACTTCATTGTATACTTGTGTAAGTTGTGCTTGAATAGAAGTAAAAGCGAAGCAGGACAACAGCCCCAGCAATAGGCGGAATTGGATTTTCATAACAGTTAGTTTAATCGGCTTAATTCAATGTGAATCAGGTCATTCAATAAATGTAACAAAAAAGGCCGTACAACAAGTGTCACACGGCCTTTTTTATTATATAATTTTATTATTTACTGAACGATCAGCTGCAGCGATTGAGCACGCGGCTGATCTTTGGTAGCAATCTGCAACTGATACACCCCACTCGCCAAACCATCGCGATCTAGCGTATGCGTGCCTCCGTTGATGTTTTCGTATGCTCTTACGATTCTTCCAGCGGCATCTGTAATTGTCACTGTATATGTACCTTCACTCAATTCAAGCGTTACCGAAGAGGTCATTGGATTCGGATATAGCATAGCCACGCGAGAGATGAATTCATCGACCGAAGTCACTGTCACACCTTCCGAAATAGCCGAACATCCAGCATCAGTAAACACTTCAACGGTATACACTCCCTCTTCATCAATTGTGTATGACTGGTCGGTTTCCCCTTCAATTGCTTGTCCGTTAAAATACCATTGCCAAGCATCTCCTTCGGTAGCCGTGAGCTCGGCCCCGTCTTCTGTAATTATCGCTTCTGGCATATCATTTACGGTAATCGAAATCGAACCAGGCGTAGTACAAAGCGGATTTTCACCGATGAAATGCAACTCATAATCACCAGCTTCGGTCATGAAATCCATGAAGGTAGATTCGTCTGAAACCAACTCCCCATCAAATTCCCACGTAAATACTTCCACATAAGGATGCGTCGATTCAGCAACAAGCTCGTCGCCTTCACAAAATATATCATTGTTCACCGATAAGTCGCCCTCAGCACCGCACTCATAGATGGTATTCCACGTCGAGTTGGTAATAATTGCTGGGTTGGCATCGAAGTATATGTAAGCCGTATTGGTGAACTGTGTTTCAGCAGCCAAACCTTCAAGCGGCTTAATAACATATGAAATCAATCCGTGGCTTTCGGGCTCACTAAATCCGCTATCAGGAAGCATAATGTTCTCAAAAAGGAATTGTACTTCACGTGTTACAGGATCAATAGTGGTCATGACACTATGTGAATTAGCGACAAGCGCAAATGAATTTAAATCTAGCTCATCAGCAATGGTGTCACGAATCAACACGGTTTCGGCAAATGCATTCCCTGTGTTTTGGAATCGCACGACATAGTCCAATTCTTGATCTCCAAGAATGTAATGAGGCTCAGCATATCCGCCAGGAAAGACCATCTTATCGTTCGGATCCCAAGAGCAAGTAACCTCCATAGTTTGAGATGCTTCTCCAAAGGCTAGTATGTCTTCACCATCCATGGCGTAAACATATGCCGTAGTGGTTAAAAACTCACCCATAGCTGTGAAGTCGGGAGTAATGAGGTCTACGGCGTACACAAACATTTCTCCGGGCATGAGATTCTCAAAGCTCATATATATTGAGTTGTCTACTACACTGTCTATAGGCGTGGCAATTTCGTAACCATCAAACAACGCATCGTATTCAAATTGCACAATTCCGTCTATGGCTTGTGTACCCATGTTTCTAAAAGCAATGCTGTGGAAGACTACTTGTCCGTTGCAAGGGTAGCCCAATGCATTTGGATAAAGATCTACCTCAATTTCAAAGAAGGCATCATCATCGGCCATACCGAAATCAAAACTCGGCGTAGAGATTAGGTCTTCGTTGTCGATTGTGATGGAAAGAGGTGTTGTTTCGATCGGGAAATTGCTATTTGCTTCAGCTGTAATCGTGTATTCACCAGAAGGCTGTACTCCGAAAGAATAGTAGCCATCTTCATCGGTAATCACAAGTAAACCACTAGGTTCTAGCGTGACCAATTGAAAGGCCAAACCAAAGTCGAATCCAGCATTATCATATTCACCGTTCATGTTTCCATCGTAGAAGACATATCCGCTGATATCGAAAATACACGAGCCGTCATCCACATTGGCCGTTGAATCGTAGTTGGCAGCCCATTCCGTTATGCAACCAGGATATTGACATGATCCATCTTCCAAGGTTGCTTCGCTGTCGTAATTCAATGCTCCCATATCTGTACAACCCATGATGCATATTGACGAACCTATTTGGAAGTAGTACACGCCGCTCGTACCCGTTGATTCTCCACCATCGATACCTGTGAGTGTCCAACCAATCTCTGAGTCAAACGTACCACCACCAAGCGTAATCGTGTAACAACCATCCTCCAAGCACATTAAATCAGAAGCCGAGTCGCCGTTGTTACCGGCGGGAGCAGTATCAAGAGAACCAGTGTCAACCACATTGCCCATTTCATCTCCAACAGTCCAAGTAGCCCCATTCCATCCATCACCAAATGAGTCGGTCATGTCCAAATACACTACTGTGCCATCACAATCATAGTCACACGAACCGTCGTCTTCATTGGCCATGTTGTCATAATTGAATGCAAGTGAATCGGTACAACCAGGATAGATACAAGACCAGTCCATGTTGTTGGCATTTGAATCGTAGTTGGCAGCGTCTGGATCGGTGCAACCGTCGTACAGACAAGTCCCGTCATCTTCGGTAGCATTTTCTTGGTAGTTACTGGCAGTGGTGTCCATGCATCCAGGACAGGTATCTGTGCACGAACCGTTATCTTCTTCAGCGTTTGGATTGTAATTGCACGAGGTGCTATTCATACAACCTTGAATTGGTCCAGAATTGGCACATAGTTCGATCTGAATTGAGTTTTGTTGATCTCCTTGGAGGAAAATTTGGACGTGCACGCAGGCTTCGATTGTGCTCGTGGTTGTGAACTGACCGATAAGCACTCTGTATTGATCATCTGGGGTACCGTTAATTTCTGGTGTATTGGTCCACCAGATTCCTCCGACAGGGTCACTTATTTCGATGTTTCCACCTCCCTCAAACGTGCTTATCCACGCATTTCCGGGATCATCAAGAGCGCTTACGGTTCCAGCATCTTCGTTGCTTGTCATATTGATCGTAACAAAACTGTCGTATTCGAGCGAAGGAAAAAACGCGAAAAAGCCAGGCGTCATTTCGCTACCCAATAGTCCGCCCAATTCAGCCTGCCAAAAACCATCGGCTGCGGCTATGCTCATGGGCTGACCTTCAACACCGAATACCGACGAAAGTTCGTCTGTCAAATCGACCATATTCACATACATGCGGTAGGTAGTGTAACCCGAAAAATCAACCTCGCCCACAGGTCCGTCATGAACATAGTAAGGCTCAATGCTCAACGAATAATCAGAGTTATACACGCAAGATCCATCGTCGTCGGTTGCATTTTCATCGTAGTTATTGGCTGTAGAATCGGTACAACCGTTGCAGGTTGAAGTACAAGAGCCATCATCAATAGTTGCGCTTGAATCGTAATTGCATGCAGTTGTATCGGTACAACCGAAACAAGTGTATTCACACAATCCATTATCCACCGTAGCGGTCGTATCGAAATTACAAGCTGTTGTATCAGTACAACCGATGACAATACACGAACCGTCATCGGTAGTCGCGTTCGAATCATAGTTTTCAGCGTTTGGATCGGTACACCCAAGACATTCCGTGATGCAAGAACCATCGTCGGCAGTGGCCGAACTATCATAATTGCACGCCAAGCTATCTGTACAACCATTGCAGTCGTAGTTACAAATCGCAGGATTTTCATCAAACTCAGGATAGGCGTTGAAATTACAAGCCGCTTCATCTAGGCAATTTCCCGCAGGATAAACGAGTCCCATGTTTGAGCCGTCAACTTCTCCTGGACCCACAGAATCGGGGTTTCCATAGTATAGGAGGGAGTTGTTGGCATCACCATCCGGAAATACCTGAATATTTATAGAATACTGTAGTTCGTCTTCAGATGGAATGGTGATTTGACATAAAAGAATCTTATTGTCAGGTCCAACTCCGAAACCATTGTCGTTGCAGCCGTCTAGATTGGTTGTGAACCATGCTCCATCCGACATGGCCAAATTCCCTCCAATGGACGTTCCAAAACTGTCTCCAATTACCGAAGCACTTGGTAAAGAAGAAATTGTTATTGTTGGCTGTCCACAGGCGAATGGGTTGCCCAAATAATCGGTAGTTCCTACCCATCCGATAGTTACGAATGAATCGAAGCACACTTCTGGTACAAATCCACAGAACCCTGTCGCTAGTTCGTCCCCAGTGGTCGACCCTTGGGCTGAATTCCAAATAGTGCTGCTGGAACTTCCTATAGTCAAGTCGTTGTTGTTGGCCGCAAATACGGAGCTCAGAAAGTGTTCTGAAGATTCCATTTCAGCGAATATTCTATACGTGGTATAACCAGGAATAGCATCTACAGCAAAAACCTCAGGATATACCTGTGTTAATTGTCCTGACGCACACACGCTTCCCAGGAAGGTGGTCAAAACAAGGAGGGTTCGTAAAATTTTCATGTATAGGTGTTTTAATAGTTTCTGTATTGGTCTGCCATAAAGGCAAATGCAAGGGAGTCGACGTTTTCAATTCAACTCGCTTTCAACCACATACACGGATGTAAAACTTAAAACCTTGGGTAATGTAGAAATAATTTGACTTGGTATTTCAATCAACTGTCGCAATACACTTCAACTCAATGGCTATGGGAGTGGGCAAACAATTGATTTCAACCGTTGTGCGGCACGGCTGGTTGTCGGCAAAATACTCGGCATAAATGGCGTTGTAGGTATGGAAGTCACGGTCCATATTGGTGAGGAATACAGTGACATCAACCAGATTTTCCCAACTAGATCCTGAAGCTTCGAGAACGGCGCGAACGTTGTCAAATACCGATCGGCACTGAGCCGCGAAGTCAAAGGTTTTGAAATTACCAAACTTGTCGAGTTCAAGTCCGGGTACGCCGGTATCATTGGCATCAGAGCCTGCGATGCGCGGACCTACACCGGAGAGAAACAGCAAGTTGCCAACGCGTCGTGCGTGTGGATAGAGTCCTACTGGTTTGGGGGCATTGCCTGTGCTAATATGATCTTTGCTCATGTTCCTTGTTTTTCGGGGCCTCAAAGATGCAAAAACGAACTCATTTTGGTCATGTAGGAATATTCCTACGCAAAGTGGGGGTGCGTCTCTTACCTCTTTAGCTCGGTTTCAAGCGTATACTTGGCTTGTGCATCTTGCCTAACCTACTTTAAAGATCAGCATTATGAAATTTATTTACGAACACCTCAGCGAACTTGAACATTGGTTCAACGCTCATTTTGGTTGGTTTTTTACCAACGGCATGAAGTCTGGCACGGCCTCGAAAGAAGTTTGAAACCAGAAATTGCATTTGCCGAAGGCTAAATAATTTTCATACAAGACATGGAGCCGGTATTCTTAAACAGTAACGCCGGCGTTCATACATTCTTCGATATGCTCGGCTTCCAAAGGAATGTCCTTCATTAAATCGACGAATCCATTTTCGGTAATGACCAAGTCATTCTCCAATCGAATTCCCAAACTTTCTTCGCGGATATAGATTCCAGGCTCGACGGTGAAAACATGTCCGGCCTCAATCGGGCGATCCCATAAACCGACGTCATGAACATCCAATCCCATGAAGTGAGAAGTGCCGTGCATGAAGTACTTTTTATAGGCAGGCCAAGCGGGATCTTGTTTAGCTACATCGTGGCTGTCGATTAATTTCAAATCAAGCAATTCCTTGGTCATCAACTCGCCTACTTGCTTGTGGTATTCGTGCAAATATGCGCCTGGGCGAAGCAAAGTCATGGCCTCACGCATAACCCGTAGCACCGCATTGTAGATCGATTTTTGACGCGCGGTGAATCTTCCGCTTACGGGAATACAGCGTGTCATATCCGATGCATAGTTTCCGTATTCTGCTCCTACGTCCATCAAGATAACCTCACCGTCTTTGCAGGTTGCCGAATTTTCGATGTAGTGCAAAACGCAGGCATTGAATCCAGAGGCGATAATAGGCGTGTAGGCGAATCCGCGTGAACCATTGCGCAGGAATTCGTGCATGAACTCGGCTTCAATTTCGTATTCTTTGACGCCAGGCTTGACAAATTTGAGCACGCGATCAAGGGACTTCTTGGTTATGTTCGACGCACGTTGAAGTTGTTCAATTTCTTCAGGCTCTTTGATAGATCGCAAGTGGTGCATAATAGGAGCACTGCGATCGTAAGTATGCACGGGGTATTGGGCTCTAAATGCCTTTCCAAAACGCGCCTCACGGGTTTCGACCTCGATGGTAGCACGAGTGTGCTCGTTGGTATTGAGATAAACTGTTTTGGCCTCACTCATGAGGCCCTTCATGATGCGATCGAATTGATCTAACCAGTAAACAGTCTTCACTCCGGAAACATCAAAAGCTTCTTTTTGATCGAGTTTCGCTCCTTCCCAAATGGCGATATTTTCGTTGGTCTCTTTGAGGAATAGGATCTCTTTGTGATTGGCATGAAAGCTGTCGGGAAACATGACGAGAATGCTTTCTTCCTGATCAACGCCGGTCAGATAGAAGATATCTGTTGCTTGTTTGAATGCCATTGTACCATCGGCACTGGTGGGCATAATGTCATTGGAATTGAAAATGGCTAGGGAGGCCGGTTTCATCTGCGCGGCGAATTTCGCTCGATTCCGGATGTATAGTTGATTGCTGAGTTTATCGTATCGTAACATGCTTCATGAATTTGGACCGCTAAAGTTACACACAGTTGACGCCGTATGCAAGTAGTAGGCGCACACAACCGTATGATGGAGGGGGCATATAACAAAAACGACCCCAAGGCAGGCCAAGGGGTCGTTTTCAATTAGGTTGTAATCAGTAGGGAATTACTTCGCTACAGAAATACGCTGAGAGTAAGAAACTCCTTCAGCTTCAACTTGCATCAAATAGATACCATTCTCCAACGAGTTAGTGTCCATTTTGAAAGTCTTGTTGTGCACGTCGCTCAAAAGATCTTGGCTCACAATTTGTCCGTTCAAGTTCAGGATAGTCACCTTAGCAGCACCTTGAATTTGACGATTGAATTGAAGGTTGATCACATCTTGAGCAGGGTTAGGGTATGCATAAACCTCAACTTCTTGGTTCAAGATTTCAGATACACCTACTACCTCATTGCCATCAACATTCATACCGAATGAATCAACAAGGAAGTTAACAGCAACAGCAGTTGTTTGTCCACCAGCAACTAACAAGTCATGGTCTCCACCATCAGCATAAGCCGAGATATCGACAGAAACTTGAGTATAACCGTTGTACATAGCGTAATCCTGAGCTGTAGCTAGGAAAAGTTCGTTGCCGTCCATAGTCATACCGAAAGCGTCTTCAACAAGAGTGTCACCAGCAGAAGCGATATTGAACCAGAAAGTCAATTCAGCAGAAGTTCCAGAAGGAATGTTGAACGTTTGCTCCAATGTTCCAGCCTCAACAGCATTTGCTCCACCGAACCATGCGTACCAGTCGCCTGAATAAGCCACACAAGGGCCACCGCAGTCACCACAAGATGCAAGGTCGCACAATGGAGTGCCGAAGTTAATAGAGAATTCGGTCCATGCACCGCCAAATGCGCCAGCTTCGAAGCTAGGGTCGATTACTTGTGCTTGGGAAAAAAGTGCAGCGCAAACAAATGCTGCCAATAGAGTAAAATGTTTCATATGATATATATTTTGGGTTATTAAATTCAATGTTAATGTGCTTGTACGAGACTTCCAGTTCCGAGTCTTTGACCAAACTGAGACCGTAAAACTAACTCATTTGAGCTCACTTGAGCGAACTGAAAGTGTGTAGTTATTAAATTCTCAAGTGTTGATGGTTCGATTCCACTATAGGTATTTACAACTAGGAAACCATTCTCCCTAACTATTCTCCCGCACACTCGAAAAAGTTCATTAGCCATGTCTTCCAACTTCCATTTCTCACCTTTTGGTCCAAGTCCCCATGCTGGAGGATCCATAATGAGTCCGTCGTAGAGCGTTCCTCTTTTTTCAGCCCTGCGGGCAAATTTCAAAGCGTCTTCCACGAGCCATCTCACGTCTTTGAGGCCAGAATGGACCATGTTATCATTGGCCCAACTTACGACCTGTCGGATACTGTCGACATGGGTTGAATCGGCTCCCGCCGATTTCGCTGCCAGCGTAGCACCTCCTGTGTACGCGAATAAGTTCAGGACTTGGGCACCCGACTTTTTAGTGCATTTATCGTGAATGAATCGCCAGTTGACGAGTTGTTCCGGGAAAACGCCGACATGTTTGAACTTCGTGAGACGGAGTTCCATTGTTAAGGGTTTGCCGCAATCAAAAGTCACCTTCCAGGAGTCGGGCATATTTTTGAGTTTATCCCAATGTCCGCCCACGCGGGACGTTTGATTGAACATTGCATGTGCTTGTTTTTTCCATTCGTTGCGACCCAGTCTGGCGGGCCAGATTGCGGTCACCTCGGGACGAATCAGAATATAGTCTCCAAATCGTTCCAATTTTTCACCGTTACCAGCATCTAATAATTCGTAAGCCGATGTAGCTCCAAGTTCAAACATGGCGCGAATGTACGTAGGATTGAGGAGGTATGTATTGGACGTGTAAGAGGCAATTGAGCGTTGTAACGGATAAATTAATTGGAAAAGAGAAATAAAAGGGGCACATATTTGCGACCGTCGCCTTGGAGATACTGCCTTGTGAATCAGGACTTTTCTTGTCGAAATCGTCAAATTTGTTTGAGCAGGTTTTCCCTTGTGTATTTGGATATTAGGTAAAGAATCTTACATTTAAGGGCGCATTCTAGTTTGGTGCGAACTGAAGACTATTTCCTTAACCATGTTTGAAAAAACACTATCAACGTTGACTACGAAAGTAGTACGACTTTGCGAACAACTGGCCCTTGAATATGGGCACACAGAGTATTCCGCCTCTCACATTTTATGGTCACTCTGTGACGACGATTTGGATTTGGTGAACTTTTTTGGGGACATTAAGGTAGACCGGTTGGTACTCCGAAATTGGGCCTTGGATCGGGTCAAAGAGATCCCTAAATCGCCGAGATACGTGGCGATTCCAAAAGCTGGAGATACTGCACAAGCCGTATTCAAAGAAGTTCAAAAGCTGTCTGTCCGCTACGGATACGACGAAATATACCCCTTGGATTTACTGGAGGCAATTATCACTCCTGGAGTAGTTTACTCTGAAGAAGTGATGAGGAGGTTGCCATTGGCGCTTTATGAGATTATTGATTGGCGTGCGAGCAAAGGTCCGCAAGCGGCAGCTCCAAGCGGAAATGGAACTGCTGGAACGGCATCTGGTCAAAAGAATGTTTTCAGCGAAGGAGCTGATGTTCTGGAGCGCTATTGCGAAAACCTCAATCTGAGAGCGCAAGCTGGTAAGATTGACCCAGTTCTAGGCCGAGATATGGAGCTCAAGCAAATGGTTGAGATACTAGGGAAAAGAATTTCTCCCAATATCATGATCGTTGGAGAACCTGGTGTTGGTAAGACTTCTGTGGTTGAAGGATTGGTTGCCAGAATTGAGGAAGGTCAGGTGCCTGAAAAGCTAAAGGATGCTGTGGTATTCGAGTTGGATATAAGTGGTAGATTGGTTGCTGGAGCCTTCAAGGGTGAGGTAGAGGAACGAATGAAGGCAATCCTTGAAGCGATCAAGGCCACGGAGGGTAAGTCCATCCTGTTTATCGATGAAATTCACATCCTATTGGATGAAAAGGGACCTACTGGATCCGGAATTGTCAACCTACTGAAGCCTGAACTGTCCAAAGGGGAAATCACCTTGATAGGGGCTACTACTCAAAACGAGTATCAGAAGTATATCGAAAAAGATTCGGCCTTTAATAGAAGGTTCTCGCGTTTGAAGATTGGTGAACCAGATGAGATCACTGCGACAAAGATGTTGCAAGGACTTTCACAGAAGTATGCCGATTTCCATGGAATTGGCATAGATCCGTCAACTCTTCCTAAGGCCGTCTCCTTGGCTAAGAAATATATAAAGGACAAGCATTTGCCCGCATCGGCGATTGAGTTAATGGACTTTACCATGGCCTGTGCGGTTCAAATGAACGCGACGTCTTCGGCAGTTATCGAAAAAGTTGAAGATGGATTAAAAGCAGATTCAACGGAGGCGGGCGCGCTTCAGAGTCTAAAGCATAACTTAAGCGAATTGTTAATTGGCAGGTTTTCTGAAGAAGAAGAGCTTCCAGAGAATGTTCACGGCACAATAGCGAAAGTTAAATCGTGGACCGAGACAGACAAGTCGAGTGTTGATGACGTGGATTTAGAGGCGATAACTGCGTATAAGACCGGAATCCCTTTGGGGAAAATGCAGACCAACGAGCAAGAGAAATTGCAGAACGCGGTGAGTTTGCTTAAAAAGCGTGTTGTAGGGCAGGATCATGTCGTTGAGAAAGTATCGCGTGGCTTGAAGACCTTCAGAGCGAATCTGAAAGAACCAAATGAGCCAGGAGCAATTTTCTTCTTTACTGGTCCAACAGGAACGGGTAAAACGGAATTGGCGAAGGCAATCGCTGAGCTTTTGTTTGACGATGAAGACGCCATGATTCGATTTGACATGTCGGAATTTCAGGAATCTCATTCCGTGGCCACCTTGTTAGGAGCACCTCCGGGATACGCTGGATACGATGAGGGTGGAATTTTGGTGAACAACGTACGAAAGCATCCTTATTCTGTCGTTTTGTTTGACGAAATAGAAAAGGCACACCAGGATATTTATGGAATTTTCCTTCAGATGTTGACCGATGGTAGGCTTCAAGATAAGAAGGGAAAAATGGCAGATTTCTCCAATACCATTATCATTTTTACTTCGAATGCTGGAGCGCATGATATTGTGGATGTGTTCAATTCAGGAAGAGATCCGGAGCCCGAGGAGTTGAAGCAGATACTCCGCGATTCCAAGCATTTTAAAGATGAGTTTCTTGGAAGAGTTGATTCATGGATCTTACCATTTAAGCCTATTTCGGAGGATGTTGCTAGAATGATCTTGGATATCCATTACAATAAGTTTGTCAAGCTGTTGAGCAGACAACATAATATAACGTTGACCGTTGCTCCTGAGGTTAAAGACCACATGATTTCCATTGGTTTTTCACCAATTTATGGAGCTAGGCCGCTGAAGAGCGCGATAAGGACTTTCTTGACTCCGCCGATGGCCGATAAAATAATAATGGGTGAAGTGGTTCGTGGTGATAAAGTCCATTTGACTTTGGATGGCGAAGGCAACATGGCATGGGACATCACTAAAGAAACCTTACAAGAGGCCTAGAGATGGATGTTTTAAACCAGAATCAACGAAGAAGTGCGTTGTGGCGAATAGCTGCAATTATGGGGATCATGCTTGCTGTGGTAAGTGTTGTGTTGTGGGCGATGGGCTCAACAATAAAAGGAGGTGGAGAAAAGCAAGTTCAAGAATTGAGAGATTCTCTTACGAATGTGAGAACCGATCATGATGCAAGAATAATTGGATTGGAAAATCAAATCAAAAGCTTGACTAAGAATTTAGAGTTGGCCTCCAGTGACGAAAGTCTGCAAAAGCTAATCGAAGATCAAAAGAAGGAAATAAAAAATTTAGAATCTGAACTTGACGTGGTTAAAGAAGAGTATTTAAGACTTCAATTACGTCAATCCTCAAACCCTTAACAAATAAAATAGAAAATGGGAGAAGTAAGATACAACATGATTGGGCCAGTAGATGTTCCTGAGGAAACCAACTCGGGATTGGTTTTGCTACCTACCAACAACACTTTGATGGTGTTGCCATTGCAAGGTGAGAACGGACCGAGAAAACCGGAAGAGATTCCTGCCGAGTTTTTAAAATCTACTGAAGATGTAATGGCTTATACACAGCCAGAGGTAAAGGTGAATGTTAAGACGGGTAATCCGGATAATCCTGAAGTAGCGGAAGTGATTAAGTTCCAAGGTGGAGTTGAAAGTTTTTCGCCGAAGAATATTAAAAAGAATTCACCGGTTTTGAGAAAACTTGAAGCTGAATTTTCTGCGAGCTCAGCGCTTATCGACCGAATTGACAAAAATGCGCAATTCAGAAAGGCCTTGGATGATCCAAAAGCCAGAGAGGCGATGATTGCGGCACTCGAACGTGTTGTGAGCGAGTTGGCAGAAAGTCTACCAAGTATTGAAGAATAGATTCATTCATTTATAACAGGACATAAGAATGGAGTTTCCAGAAGAAAATTTAGAAGCACAAAGTGCAGGATTAGAATCTCAAGAAAGACAAGCTGAAGGAGCAGCTGCCTCAATATCTGAGGACGAGATTCAAGATAGATTAGAAAGGTATGACGGTTTTGAGGAGCTGTTAGGGCCATTGGCTGATAACCTAGCCAAGTTCTCGCCAGAGGCAAAGGGTAAAAAGAAGAGGTTCTTACAAGATGAAGATCTAGTTGAAGAGCGAAATGAGCTGAAGGAGAGATTGGATGCTTACTTGAGTTTCTTGAAGAATGGTGAAGTGTCTGAGCATAAAAGTTTAAAAACGTTGGCCCAGCAAAAGCTTGATCAAAACGAAGAACTCGTGAACGAGAATCTTGATACTATTCTAGGTAAGACAAGAGACATCGAGCGCACATTCAGAGAACTAGAGACCTTTTTCCGAAATGCGGCCCCCCAAGAGGCAAAGAACATCAAGTTATTCAACGTGAATTCTGAAGCATTGTTAGATGCAGATGCGAACGGCGTATACAATGTTGTTGAAAAGGAAATTCTTGGTGAGTCGAAATCAGTCGATCAAAGAAAGGCTTATTCAATGCTTGTTATGCCAGAATTATGGAAGAGCAAGCGACCAAAAGATCTTATCGAGAGATATGCAAAGCTATGCGGTGTTGCTCGAATGAGCTTCTTGACAGATTTTGCAGATGCTGATAGCGTTGAGGATGCGATTGAAGAAAGGGAGTCGAAAAAATGGGCTGGAGTTACAGGATCTGAGGCATTCCACAGCAAAATAATCATGTTTGCCAATCACCTTACACTTCGTGGAAAGCACGATGGGATGAAGGCCGATGAAGACTTGAGAGGAAGTGTCGCAATGGCTGTTGCCGGTAAGATGTATGCCGAGAAGATTTCTCAACCGATTATGGGAGAAATGCACGGCTCACTTACAGGAAGTCAAGGCCTAGCATACAAAACGGTTCAAGATGAAGTTTCAGATTTATCTGAGCTAGGATTGAACTCGACCATGAACGCTTTTGATAAGGACATGGTATATGATTCATGCACCGCGTTTGATGGAGCGGAATATGCGCTGAAGCGTTATCCAGTGGTTCGAACCTTTGATTACGTGAACCGTGTATTGCGTCACTACTTAGGAAAAGTGACAGGTCAAACATTGGACAGACCAAAGGCAAACCATGTTCGAGAAACAGTTCAAGATTTCTTGAACCAGTTGGTAGAACAAAAAATCATTTCTGCTGGAAAGGTTACTCAATTTGAGTGGAATAGCCGAGTGCCAGATCGAATAGATGTTCAAATTGACATCCAACCATTGTGGGCGGTAAGAACATTTGTTTATGCTTTGAAAGCAAAAGACAGAAGTGCTGAATCGGAACTTTCAGAAGTTAAATAGAAAAACAATTATTATTCACACCTAAAAATTAATTATTATGGCAGCAGCAGCCCATACGGCCGTTCTTGAATTAGAAGGAGCAAAGGCTCAAGTAATTGACCTAAATTATTCATTTTCAAGAGCAACAGATCCAGAGAAAGGTCAGCCAACGAAAGTTGTACGCAATGGCTTCATCGGATTGACAGTACGTTCTGACGAAAAGGAAATGAACGGAAAGATTATCAACTGGATGGGTCAACAAGACTTATCTAAGACAGGATCGATAACAATCTACAAGGATGCAGAGCAAACAAAAGAACTCAAGAAGATCGAGTTTGAAAATGCGTACGTTGTTGGATACAGAGAGAATTTCAATTCTCAAGGCATGAGCTCAAACACAATTGAGTCTTTTGAAATCACGGCAGAAAAGATCAAAGTTTCTGGTGCTGAGTTCAAAATGAAGTGGCCTGATAGCGAATAAGTCTATACATATGAATTGGTGGAGGATTGTTACAATTCTCCACCAATTTTCTTAATGCCTTTCCTATGAACTTAAAGCCAAGTTCTTACATCGTTCAAGAAGGAGATACGCTTGCAAGTATTGCAAAAAACCAACGTTTACCTTCTTATAAGATCATAAGTAGTCATCCAGGAAATTCAAGCCTGATGGCATTACGCGGCGGTCCAGATAGAATTAATGTGGGGGATGTAATTGTTATACCGGCTAGTCCGATTGATTCGTTGCAAAAGCAGATCATTCAACTTGAAAGACTAAAGGTAGAAACGAACCAATTGCACGACCAGATTTTATACGAACATCAACAAGCGTTTGGAACAGCCAATGCTTGGTCGCAAGGGGTAGATATTGCCGCTTCGATTATAGATATTACACGTGGACTTGCAGGATCCGTCAAGAAAGTCGGAGAAATCCTGTCTAAGTCCGGTGATGAGTTTACGAAATTGTTGACCGACTTCACGGGCGACTTTCTCAAAGGTGAAATGAAGGGTGCCGCTGAAGACGCTGTCTCTAGCTCCGACTTGGTATCTCCTATTACTGGCGAAGAAAATATGGCTTACGCATTCGGAAAAGTGGTTGCGCAATCATATTTTGATATGACAAGTCCCTCCTATTGGGCTCAAAGAGTTTCTGGGGTGGATATTAACGAGGTGAATCGACAAACCACTCACATGATCGAGGATCAGAGAAGAAAGGCGATTCAAAGCTTGGACAAGAAGATCAGTGATAAAAGATTAAAAGTTCTGGAATTGAGCAATCAATACGGAGTTGAAGAAGTGGTAGAATCGACGTCATCATACCTATACTAATTAGAATATTATGATTAGGACATCAATTTTTATCGGAGGCAGCAGGCTATCTGATCATGATTTTTCAAGCGTAAACATCAGTCAAAAAATTGGTGGACATCATACGTTTGAAATCAGACTGCGACAAGACGCCAAACAGGGCGTTCTTCTGGATAAAGTAAAATCGTGGATTGGTGAGACGATCAACATTGGATTTGATAATCACGACGACATTGATGTTGACTCTATGCCCGTTGAGGACATTTTCAAGGGGATTGTAACTTCCTTGGAATTATCAAGAAAGAGCGGCACGGGAGAGTTAGTTGTGAAAGGTCATAGTCCGACAATTGTCATGGATGATGGTCCGCAAATACAATCATTTACAGAGTCTGGACTCCAGGAAATAGTAGACACAGTAATGGGTCCATACAATGGAGCCTTTCCTGAGTCTCCCTCGATTTCAACGCAGCAGCAACCCGAGGCGATTCCATACGTGGTGCAGTACAAGGAAAGTGCTTTTAATTTTGTCAATCGGCTGGCAAACCGTTTTGGTGAGTGGTTCTATTATGATGGACTCAAGATGTATTTTGGAGAGTTGGGCAATGGACAAACCATTGATCTGGACTTCGGCGAGAATGGCATGAGTTATTTCGACTTAGCTGTACAATCTGCTCCTACATCTATTGAATTAAAGGCCTATGACTATCGAACGAACCAAGTTTCCAGCGAAAAGTCTCCGAAGAAAGTTAAACTTGGTGATCTAGGAGATCAGGCTCTGCACCTAGGCAATAAAAAGGTCTTTAGCCAAACTCCGGTTGTTTCCATTCAGTCTGATACGAATAAGGCAGATCTTAAAAAAATTAGTGCACGTCGTGAGCAGATTTCAGCAGATGAAGTTGTAATTATGAGTGGTGTGAGCGGCTCGTGTAAAATACGACCGGGCGCCAAGATCAAGGTGCAAGATAAAGCCATAGGAGAAGATTATGGCGAGTATATTGTCATACGCAGTTCTCACTCTATTGGACAAGGCGGAGATTATTCAAATAATTTCGAGGCCATCCCCGCTGAATTGGCGCTTCCGCCGCTAAGTAGCATGCCCGATCCTCCATTTTGCGAAACACAATTGGGCACAGTCACTGACACCAATGATCCCGAGGTTCTAGGCCGGGTACAGGTGGAATTGCTTTGGCAAGCAGGAATGGGAGTGACCACACCATGGATCCGGGTGGCTTCACCTTACACGGGAAAGGACAAAGGCTTCTATATTATACCAGAAATTGGTGATCAAGTGTTGGTGGCTTTCGAAAACAACCATCCTGACCATCCGTATGTGCTGACTGGCATGTACCATGGGAAAACCCCTCCCGAATGGTTTGATCCAGACAATCACATCAAAGGCTTTAAGTCTAGAGGGAAGAACGAAATAAAATTTAACGACGACGAAGAGTCTATCTTACTATCGGCACCTAAAGAAATGACCATTCATGCGGGAGAAAAAATCACCATGGAAACAGATGGGGCCGCAAGTAGCGAGATCAATATAAACGTTGGAAATGGAACCGTGAATATTATCGCGGGCACTGTCAAGATCGACGCCAAGAAAGAGGTAACGATAGCAAGTGGAGCATCTGGAACCAAGGTCAACTCAAAAGGAAATATAGCCGTAGATTCGAAACAAGCGCTTGACATGGGAGGTTTAACCGTAAAAGCGAAAGCTAAAACAGCCGCAGAGTTATCGGGTGTTAATGTTGATGTAAAAGGTACAGCTGTCGTGGGCGTACAAGGTGGTATTGTCAAAATAAACTAGGGTGGATTATTACGCTATCCCCATAAAATTAGGAGAAATTACCAGAGGAAAACATCTCACTGGTCAGGTGGATATTCGCGAGTCTATCCATCAAAATATCAATCTGATATTGAGAACGTTTAGCTTGAGTTATCGTTTTGACCCGACGTTTGGTTGTGTCATGAATAAGTATCAAGCGGCAACTCCTCCACAGAATATGCCCGAAAGAATTTGGCGGGAAAAAATGCGAGAGGATATTCAGAATAACTTAAAAGATATGCTTCAGCGCTACGAAACGCGCATCAATGTGAAAGATGTCTTTATCGATATGAGAAAGCCCACCCGGGGTGATAAGGCCATTGTCAATGTCAAAGTTCAAATTACAGGCAATTTGACTTTGGGAAGAAGAGAGAAATTTAATTATCCAGACTCAGAGGTGTCGGAAGAAGCGATGGAAGTACTTCCTCTTATGATTCCTGTGGGTAAATTAAACAACTAATATGGGACAGCCAGCAGCAAGAGCAGGAGACATGCATGTATGCCCGATGGTAACTCCAGGAGTTCCACCCGTTCCACATGTGGGCGGACCAATCATGCCGCCAGGAATGCCAACAGTACTAATTGGTGGAATGCCAGCAGCAACATTGGGAAGTATGTGTACTTGTGTAGGACCACCCGACAGCATAATTAAAGGTTCGGCAACTGTCTTGATTGGCGGAAAACCTGCAGCGCGCATGGGAGATTCTACCGCTCATGGTGGAACAATTGTTATCGGATTTCCTACCGTTTTAATTGGGGGATAAAAGGAGCCAGAATTGGATTCAACATCCGCTGAAAGTGGCAATGGCCGATCAAAACGTTGAAATTCAACACTATTAAAAACAAACATTGATTTTATGAGTTTGAGTTTTGAAGAATTTGGTAAAACCGCAAAGACAAAGACCTTTTGTGGCTTACCCTATCGGAAATCATGTAGAGTTGATTTTTTAGCGGTTTCGTCGAATATCGGTCATGGTCTATGGGAAGTATCTAATAAGAAAGCTGTGGCGCAACCAAAACAAAGTGTTAGCCGAAAGCCGGACTCCAAGAGAATAATTTATCAGCGGTTGACGGAAACTAAGAACTCAACTATTGGGGAGTTCAAAATACCAGGCACCGATCTACAAGGTTATTTTTTGGAACCTGCAGGTCCGTCTACAGTTGAAGCCCAAAAGGATCGCCGCATACCCGGAGGAGTATATCAGTTAATACATCATAAAGGGACAAGGTTTCCCGACGCTTTAAAAATGTTTAATGGCCATGTTTCAAAAGACAGAGCGATCTTAATTCACCCTGGAAATTTCCCCAAGGACACCGAAGGGTGTTTTCTACCGGGTGTTAAAATGAGGACGGATTACGTAGGTCCAAGCCGATCACTTTTCTTGAAAATATTGGCTCACTTTAAAAACGTTGGATTTGAAGGAGCGACAATGGAAATTAAGGAACTAGCAATCACGATTTGATGCGTACAGTATTGACATTGATTCTGCTTGTTTTTGTCAGTTGTTCGGCAAAAAACAATTCAACATTGGTCCTTACTCAAAGCGTAAGCCCTACTGTTTCAATCGATGAATTGATGGAGAACTATGCCAAGTGTTCTGCTAATTCGACTTTGGAAAATCAACTGGCATACTTCCATTCTTTTCCGTCTGAAAATGAAGCCTTTGAGCAAGTATTTGGTCTGGATGTCTTGAATGATAGTGTCATCGAGGCGCCGCTTTACAATGAGTCATTCGACTACGTGAGTCTGTTTTTTAGTTTGGATTCGGTTGAGACTGGTGAGGTAATAAATAAGCTGACAACCCTGATAGTGAATCTGGAATGGGAAGCAGATGCTGTGAATTTCCTGCAGTATAATTTGATTGAGTTGGCAAATAGCAATCCATCGTTGACGGCGGAATGTTTGAATAAGTATGAGAAAGAGCGCATTGAGAATTTTTGGAGATTTTATTTTGCGGGGCCAGTGGCTCCAGAAAACACTCCTGAGGAATTTGGTTTTCTAGAGTCAGCCAATCCAAAAATATTCAACTCAATGCAGGTCCAATGGGACAATGTGCACGAAGAGAGAGAATAGCAAAAGCTTGAGGAGTTCAGGATAGGAATTAATTCTTCATTCAGAAGAAACAAATTGAAGCTAAAGAGAATATTCTGTGAAAGCTTGATTTAAAGAAAACGCGTATTTTGCCTAATGCAGTACGCAGGAATAACAGTAGAAAAAGTATGAATATTTCTTCCGCAGATTTATACAAATCCATTTTGTATCGCGCAGCTGATATCTATGAAGTTGAAATAGATGACGTTGAACGAGACATAGGTCAGAATTTTGACCCTATAGTACGTTTTATGTCCGGGGCAATGGCCTCGGAATTAGAAAAAGTCTACCAAGAACTTAGTAGTACGGAGAATCGGTTGCAAGAACGTCTCGCACAAGTTCTGCTTCCAGAGTATTTCCATCTGCCTCAACCTGCTCATGCGTTGGCATCCGCGCAAGCCGCGAGTGCTTCGTTTGTTATGGATGAAACCACTTTATTTCAAACGAAGGATGAAAATAGCGATGATGCCCCAATCCATTTTACGCCCATCTTCCCTTCGCTTATTATTCCCGCTGAAGTCAAAATAATAGCCACCGAGAGTAAGATCATTCACGTTAACAATAGAAAAGGGATTCGACGAAACAAAGGACAAGTCGCAACGGAAGTACAAAGATTTGCGATTGGGTTTGAATCCCCGCAACCAATAGAAAACTGGCAAGGAGCATCGTTGTATTTTAACTTGCTGGGAAAGAGTGAAACAGAGTCGGAGAAAACGCTATTCTTTTCCGCTATGTCAAAAGCGCTGTATGTTATGGGCAAGAAGAAGCTCAATCATATCAGCGGACTAGGGAAGAACGATTTGGCGCTTGAAGATTACCTCAATGGCAACGAGCGTTTAGAAGGTATTGTTAGGGCGAGATATGATGAAATGTTCGTTACCATCACCGATACATTCGTGGAGGCAACAGAACCACAAATGGTCTCAGAGTTCATTCGAAAATGGCAATCAGTTGTTGAGGAAGTGCCTGAAGATGGCGATGAAAAGAAAGGTTTAATTGCCGAGTTAGATGAACTTTACACGAAACCAATTTATTGGTTAGAAATTCACCTACATCAGCCTATTGAGATTCATCAAATTGAAAGTCGGTTGAGGATGGATTTCAACGTATTTCCGGTCATAAATCGTAAATTAAATGGCCATGAAAGTGGAGCACATCATTATTTACGGAGCAACGCGATTAAATGGATTCCGCTTTCTCCTGAAGATGATTTTCTGTCCATGAGGAAGGTGTACGAAGAAAGCGCCCCCGAGAATAAAGAGTACATTTTTAAGCCATTTTCTGAGTTCAAGGAAGAAAGAAGGCCATCGTATACAATAAGACATGGAGGAATAGGCCGATGGGATGAGTACAACGCTTGGAAGCGATTGTCCTACATCGTGGATGTGCTCCAAGAAAACTTCAAGCACACAGAATTGATCGAAGAGGCCGCAGGATCCCTTTCGATTGAGGAGGTGCATTTGTTACTTCGAAAAAAGATCAACAAGGCGGCTTCGGACGAACAGCCCACAAAGAATATTTATGTTCTCTTACACAGCGGTGACACATCAGGGGTAAGAGCTAGGGTGGAATATTGGTCGTGCAAAGGCGAGGAAGGAAATGGAGTAAATGCTCGCATGCAACTCGAATGCACTTCCAAACACAAGACTAGCTTCCTGAAAAAGTCCATTGAGTTGATTACTGCTAGCATAGACGGGAGAGCTCCTCTAAGCGGTGTGGAGAAATTGGATGCAATGAAGAGTGTTCTTCTCAGCCGGGGGAGACTTGTAACCCGAGAAGACGTGAAGGATTATTGCATAACCTTTCTTGGTTCTCGAATTTCTGATGTACAAATAAAAGATGGTGTTGGCACCGATCCACGCTTTGACTTTGGAATGACACGCATGCTAAGCGTTATTCTGACGCCTTCAAAATCGGCTTTGAGAGAAGATTGGGAGGGTGTGTGCAGACAATTGCAAGTATTAATAACCAAGCAATCAACTTCGAGTATTCCTATTAATGTGGCAACCAACCTCCAAGGATTTTAGATGAGCGCTTTACAAAATATAGAAGAACTCTCGACTTTATTTGATGTCAAAGTCGAAACATTGGCAGCCATCCTTCTTGACCAGAATAAGGGTAATAGGGAATTTGGGCTAGACAACATTCTGGTTGCACCTGTTGGATCCCATCACAGAAAGGCGGGCAGAGATATAGCTGAGATACGCGAGAAATATTTCGAATTTGAGGAAGCCTTGATGTTCAAAGTAAATCGCAAAGGACTCTACGACACTTTGCCTGAACGGTTGTTTCTCAAATTGGATTCGACTTTTGACTCTCCAAAAAAGAGGACAAAAGAATTAAAGAGACAAGAGGCTGAAGCCAGAAAATTCTTTCTGCCATTTGATCAAGCGATGTATCATCCTAGGATAGAGATTCAACGGTTTGAACAAAAATACACGTCAAAGTTCCCTTCTTTTGTCCGTCAATTGTGGGGTTTGGAGAAGTACAAATCAAACCTGACAGAGGGTGAGATTAATTTGCTGTGCTATGTTATCCCTCAAGCACCTCGCGTGGTTGGAAATTGGGAACTTACCGCCTTAATATTCCAATCGGTTCTTAAGAAACCAGTGGAATTTGATTTTATTCGGCCTCAAATATTGCGCTCCCCGGTGACAAAAGCATCGGCAACTATCGAGGGTGAGTTGGGCGTTGACACCGTCATGGGCGATGAATTTATGGATGAGTTTCCTGTGCTCAGAATTATCATCAAAGGGATCACAGCCAAAGATTTAGTCAATTATTTACCCCTAGGTGAGAGAAGGGAGATTTTGGTAGATGTGCTTTGTTCTTATTTCATTGCTTTGGACGTTCCCTATGAGATAAGCCTGCAGGTCACTGAGGACTCTTTGGGATTTGAATTGGACGAAAATGTCCTTGGCTTTAACACCTGCCTGAATTAGTCAAATCAAATATTATCGTGTAATTTTGAGGCTTAGGAAATCCTGGCATTTATGTTGAATACAGTCGTATACGTTTGGACCATTTGCCTGCTGATTGTTGTCTTTCTTTTGATGTTTTTACTCAAAAAACAAGGCAGGAAAGTCAGTAAATACGACATGATTTTTAGATTGATTTTTGTCGTCCTTGCTTTCGGAATTAGTTTCTTGGTGTTTAAGTTTACACCTAAGGAAGGCAATGCCTTGACTTTCATGTCAAGATTGGGCTTGCTTCTTTTAGGGGTGGGGAACCTTGTTTTTGTTTACAAGCAAGAATGGTCGGTTCGCCATGTTATTGATTACAAAGAGGATTCACTGGTGATTGAAGGACTGTACATGCTGTCAATGGCACTGCTTGGATCCATTGCCTATGTTGCCGCACCTTTTTCTTTTGACTTGGTCCAATATTCAAGCGAAGTAGCTTTCCTAATTTGGGATGCACCGCTCTTATATTTCTTGCCATTTTTAGTTTTGAAAATATTTGATGCCGCGGGACAAATACCGCTGAAGTCTATAGAAAGTCCTTGGCTATTTCCCATTGAAAAGGTGAACCCCGAAGCCTGGAAATGGCGGAATCTATTGCAAGTGAATTTCAAAGTAAAAAGTAGCTTGTTGGAAGAATATGATCTATTCACTTGGTATGCTAGACCTTGGATTGAAGCACCCGTTGAAGTTGAATTGGGGAAAGTATTTCATCTTTGTATCCAAGAAAGGAGGAAAAAGAGTGATCTTTTGACCATCCAAGATATGGGTGATGAGTATGATGGTGAAGCTCAATTTTGCTGGATGTTTTATATTAAGCCAGTTTGGTACAAGCCCAAATCATGGTTTGCATCGAGTAGAATTTTAAATCCATTTGTGTCAATTGAACAAAACCAGCTTTCAGCAGATGATGTGATTGTAGCTAAGCGCATTGTGGGAGATGGCAAGAGTCATTTAGCAGATTTGTACGATGATATACCCGAAGACGACTCGGAGAAAACAGTTTTTATTAATCGATAGTTGCCATGAAATTTAGCGGTATACGTGCGTTTCCAACGAACTGGACCAACGGAATGAAATTGTCTTCCGAGCATTTTCAACATTTAGAAAATAGCATAGAAGATAACGTAACAGATGCTAGGTCCGTAGGGCTCTTAGCTGGAAGTATGTACGGCTTACTTCCGCAAAGTCAGTTCACGCTGCGAAATGCTGAGGGAATGACTGGTCAAAGTGTTCGGGTAATTCTCGAAGCATGCCAAGCCATATTACCGGGAGGGGCAAGGGTAGAAATTGTGCCGTCTGTGGTCAAATCACTACAAGTGCCTAATCAAGCTCCGTACGTTGAGTTTATGCCAAGTCCTGGAGAGCGTTATCACCTTTTTCTAACGATTGATGAAGAGAATAGAATTGGTGCGGGATTGCCTGAAACTAGACCTATTCGGGAGCCGTATTTATCCTATAACTATCAGTTGGAATGCGTGGCTCATAACCAACTTGCCGCGGTGCAGTCCATAGCTACCAACCGCATGAAAATTGGTGAGTGGAAGGACGGAAAAATACTTGAAGGTTATATTCCTCCTTGTCTGACACTTGAGGGTTACCCTTTGCTCGACAAGTGGCATCAGTTCTTTAGAAATCAACTGGAGAATGCTGTAAAAATATCTTCTCACGTTATTGCAGAGAACCGCAAAAAAGATCCAGGAAGATCTGAATTTTGCGAGCGTATTGTGGAGTTTGTCAGAGGAACTCAAGGCGAGTACAATTGGGTTCTACCCAATAAATCACCGATGTATTTTGCATCCTATTTCGCAGATTTAGCGGGAATGGTAAAAGGAATGCTAGAAACACATGACAGAGACTTCGTTAGAAATGTATTGAAGAACGGAGATATAAACGGACTGAATCAAAGTTTGGATTATTTCTTCAGAATGAAAAAGGTACCATTGGACGACATTGCAAATGTCATAGTGCAGATAAAGCGTTTTGTAGATGCCTTGATGGCAACCATCCAACAATTGGTCACGAAGGGGCCGCCCGCCCCAAGAATGGGTGATAGAAACATTGCAAGTGGTTAAAAGATAAGTGAAGAATGGCGCACAGTTTTTTATGTACGAACCCAAGTTGCGGAAATACAATCGAATATGCTCCTGGGACTTTCCAAATAATATGCCCTAAGTGCAATACTTGGCATTTGGCTCCTACCGACACGGAAAGTTCGGAGAGCGATTACAGTACTTCGGATGATTTGATATTGCCTGATTATGAGGCGCTTGAAACAACCCAGGAAAGTATTCTCCCTACCGAAATTGAGTTGGAGGAAACCCCGGTGACTGATTCAACAAAGACCATTGCGGAAAAAGAACCGAGGGCCGTTATTTTATTGGAGGACGGAACGAAGTTTTCGCTGATGGAGGGGAAGAATCTTATTGGTAGAAAGAATGCCGACATAGTTATTGACGACAAAACGATAAGTCGACAACACTGTTACATCGAATTGGTTATTGAAGAAGATGTGCCAGAATGCTTTATTTATGATGTTGGGCATGTTGAAGGATCGCCTAGTACAAACGGTGTGTTTGTTAGTGGAAGAAGTTTGCGATTGCAAGATTATGAGCGTGTTCCTATTGCCACAGGAACCAATGTGAAAATTGGAGCCGTAAACTTTCAACTTTTTATTATTTGACCATTGACTAAATCCCATGGATTGTATGCACCTTACAAAATTTGCTTTCACAGATAAAGGCCGAAGAACCAATAACGAAGATGCAATCTATCCAGACCCGGCCATTTCGGATAACAATATATTTATTGTGTGCGATGGTGTAGGGGGTGCCCAAAAAGGAGAAGTAGCAAGTGAATTAGTGTCGACTGAATTGTACAGTTATTTGCGACAGCATAACTGTTTGAATTCCGAATTGATCGATGCGGCACTGGTCAAAGTTGAGTCGAAACTGGAGGAACATATCAATCAGAACCCCTATTCTGAGGGAATGGCGACAACATTGACCTTGTGCGTTGTACAAGACCGGGAAGTATACCTGGCCCATATCGGTGACAGTAAGATATTTTTTATTCGCCAAGGTCGCCTGCATTATATGAGTGAAGATCATTCGCTGGTTAACGAAATGGTGAAGAAAGGATTGTTGACCGCACAGGATGCTGAAGTTCATCCTAAGCGGAATGTAATAACCAAAGCCGTGACAGCTGAAGGCGGACATATTCCGTCAGAAATTAAAGTGATTTCTAATTTGCAAGAGGGGGATTTAATATTCCTTTGCACAGATGGTGTTACAGAGGCCATAAACGAGCAGAATATTGTTGATTTACTCGTAGATTCACGAAGTGACTTGGAAAAGATCGATTTTATTCAATCCAAATGTCAGGTTGCTTCGAAGGACAATTATTCGGGCTATCTGATTCGGGCCAATGAAATAGGCTAGGAAACGATAGGCTTGAAGAAAACAGACAGGTATGGGTATTCTTTCTTCAACTAAAGATTGAGACCCGGTTAAATAAAAATTGAAATGAAACTAAGCAGAAAACCAAGTAAGTTATGGATCTACCTCCCGTTGTACCTGCTGGTTTTATACTTGGTAATTGCCTTCGCCTGGAGTATAGTCAGTCCAGCTCCTCCTGAAAAAGTAGCGGTTCAAAATATTGCTCCCGTTGAGGAGAAAGATAGTACCCCCTTCTGTTTCAATCAGGAGTGCCGCGAATTGTCTGGAATATTTGAGTTGTTTCCGGAAAATCAGTTTCAAGAAGCGTATGACAAGCTTGATGCAGATTGCCAAAGAAGCATTTGCAGATATTGCGAAGAAAAAAAAATAAAAAAACCAGACGACGTACTTCATGACGAATGCCTGAGCCAACTTTTCGATATAGCCCATGCTTATCACAATGACCGGCTTGCTGAGTTACCGCTAGCATCTTTTTTCTTCAATTCCGGTGTGAACGATCTCAATTCTAATCAAATCCGCAGACTAGAGCTGTTCTTGAAACCTTATAAAAAATTGAAGGATGACTACGGTATTGTGATTATTGGTAGGGCAAGTTCTGTAGGTGATTATGAATCGAACAGAAGGATTTCACAAATGCGGGCGACCAATATCCAAGATCAGATTTATGAGAACATGGGCCGTGATGCCAAGGTGGACTACGTGTATTTTGGCTCTAAACCTCCCCAATTGACTGAACGAATAGGAGAATATATTGGTTTGGATAAAGCTGATTATGTTGATGTTAAAGTAGGAAGAACTCCTTATCCAGATTTTCGTCTGCGAATTAATCAAAGTGTTATTGTCGTGTTATACCCTCTGAAATCCGACGCTTTTGGACTGTGATTGTTCGTTCTTTAGAATCGCACTTCAACCTTTGGTTATTACCAATTGATCAGTATATTCGTTTCTTGCGAGCTATTGGCAAAAACAAGAGGTAATTTATTAGTTACCAACCCCTTTCCTTTTACTACGAATGACCCAGCATGAGTGAAATACTAGATTATTCCAGTTTTGAGAACCGCTACAAAGACAAGGAGTACATTGGCGCGGGTGGTTTCGGAAAAGTCTATAAAGTTTTCGATCATGCAAAGAACCATTACGTAGCTCTTAAAGTTTCTGACGTTCGACCAGAATGGACCAAGTTTACCTTGAAAAATGAGGTTGAATTGGTGAACAGAATGGATGTACATCGCAACATCGCTAGATACGATGCCTGTTACCGATACAATACGGGAATCACTGGTGAAATGGACTTTGCTATTCTCAAGTTTTACGAAGATGGCAACCTGGAGCAATTTCTCAAAAGAGAAAAAATAAGCTTTGAGGATAAACGCCTGATCATCCAAGGAATCATTGAGGGGATCCAATTCCTTCACAGAAACAATGTGATCCACAGAGACTTGAAATCTCAAAACATTCTCATGTCGCGAGAGGATGGAGTGTGGTGCCCCAAGATAACCGACTTTGGCCTAAGTCGAGAGGTAAGTGAAAATTCGGTAGTGACCAACTCTGCAGTCGGCATTTCATATGCCTACGCAGCTCCGGAACAAATATTGAATCAAAAAATTTATAAGAACGTCGATTTATGGTCAACAGGTGTCATTATATACCGCATTCTGTTGGACGAGCTGCCCTTTTTAGGTCGTAAAGAAGGGAGTCAGAATTCGGCGCAGTCACAATTGGAATTGAGTAATAAAATTGTCAACCTTGAGCTACCTGCGAAGCTGGAGGAGATGGAAGAGCCATTCAAGTCGATTGTGAAGCGTTGCTTAGTCCTTGATCCTTTAGAAAGAGTTCAATCGCCGGATGAACTGTTGGATATACTCTATGGCAACAAGAAGGTATTCGAGAATATTCAAAAGCCTATAGACTCGCAAAATCTTCCTGAAATAGATGAGTCAGATTCCAAAACAGAATTGATTCTGACACCTTCGAATACCCATCAAAATGAGTATTCAGTTCCCACAGATCATGGGTCTGTTTCAGTTCCTCAAGATGAACAAGCCAATTATGAGGTGCCCAAAGAAAATGTCACGCAGTTTATAGGAACGGCTAGTCAAGCCCGCGATCCTCAACCTAGTAGTGATGACAACAAAGAGCCTGCATTTGAAGTGAATATGGGTGGCGACAAAGGGGGCTTTAATTACCGTCATCTGATTATCATTGTTGCCGTATTGACCGCGGTTATTGCAGGGGGGGTAATTGGGTATCAATACTGGGGAGGAAGCACCATAGATGAACCTGCAGCCACCGAGGAGACAATTGTAAAGCCTGAGCAAGAAGTTGTAGAGGAGGTACCTGTTAAAGCCGAAAAAGCAGATAAATTCGATATTTCACTGGCGGAAGCCCAGGATGCTTCGACACTCACTAGCTTGCGCAATGAGCTGAATGAAAAAATTGAAAACACATCTGGTATTCCTAGTTATGACCTGTATTATTATCGGGTACGGCTAGAGTATTTCAATGATTATTTGATCGATGAAAAGGTCGATTATAAAGAGATTGCCGGATTCCTGAACGAGGCCTATAAAATTGCCATGAAAGCTCCAGTCACTCAAAAAGCAATGCTCTCGAAAATGCGGCAGGATGAGA